>NZ_RZQI01000010.1:0-21845 GCF_003998335.1 Mesorhizobium sp. M7A.F.Ca.CA.002.05.1.1
GTCCATGGCAATGTCGGATGCGACGGGGCAGATGCATGAAGCTGGGCTAATCCACAAGGATATCAAACCCGACAATTTTCTCATAAGTGGCTCCGGCGATCGCGCTTGGCTGATTGGCTTTGGCATCGCTTCGCGGCTTCCACGCGAGCGTCAGACTCCGGTGCCCCCCGAGGTGATCGCCGGTACCTTCGCCTATATGGCTCCGGAACAGACCGGACGCATGAACCGGTCGATCGATGCTCGCAGCGATCTCTACGCTCTCGGCGTTACCCTCTATGAAATGATCACCGGCGCCCTGCCATTTGTCGCTGCTGACCCAATGGAGTGGATTCATTGTCATGTGGCCCGTCAACCTATCCCTCCTTCAGAAAGGTTGACCGGAATTCCGGAGCCTGTTTCAGCCATCGTCATGAAGCTCCTGGCAAAGGCTGCGGAGGACCGTTACAGGACGGCCGCTGGCCTGAAGGCGGATTTGCAGCGGTGTCTCGAGGAATGGGAGGCGCGCGGGGCCGTTCGGCCGTTTGATCTTGGCACGCGCGACACGCCAACTAAGCTAATCTTCCGGGAAAAGCTCTACGGGCGCGACGACGAGATCAGATCGTTGATCACTGCGTTCGATCGGGTCGTGGCGAATGGCTCTCCCCAACTCGTTCTTGTGTCCGGCTATTCGGGGATCGGCAAATCGTCGGTCGTCAACGAATTGCACAGGTCGCTTGCGTCTCGGCGCGGACTTTTCGCTGCTGGTAAGTTCGATCAATACAAACGCGGAATTCCATACGCGACGCTGGCGCAGGCATTGCAAGGCTTGGTTGCACAATTGTTGAGCAAACACGAGGCCGAGCTAGCGCTGTGGCGGAATGAGTTCGCCACAGCCCTCGGGCCGAACGGCCAATTAATAGTCAATCTCATTCCAGAATTGGAAACCATTATCGGCGAACAACCCAAGGTGCCTGATCTTTCCGGTCCTGAGGCGCAGAACCGGCTACGCCTTGTGGTCCGACAGTTCATCGGTGTGTTCGCACGCCCAGAACATCCCCTCGTATTGTTCCTCGACGATCTGCAATGGCTGGATTCGGCGACCCTGGACATCGTCGAGAACTTGGTGACCCAGTCCGAAACGGGAAGCCTTCTCCTCGTGGGCGCATACAGGGACAATGAAGTTGCTCCAGATCACCCCTTGTATAGACGCCTGCGCTCCATCCGAACGTCAGGAGCGCCGGTTCAAGATATTCAATTGAGCGGAATCCAGCCGCAGGACATTGTCCACATGATCGCAGATGCGCTCGACGATCATCCACAGAGAGTGGCTCCGCTTGCCGACAGCGTATTTGCGAAGGCTGGCGGCAACCCCTTTTTCACCACCCAGTTCGTAGCGAGCCTCGTTGACGAGAACCTGCTCGTATACGATCCGGATTCATCGGGCTGGAGTTGGGATATCGATCAGGTCAATGCGAGGCGTGTAAGTGACAGCATAGTCGATCTCATGGTCGAGCGCCTGCGTCGCCTTCCGGAAGCCTCACAGCAGGCGTTGAGGCAAATGGCTTGCATGGGCAACGCTGTGAAAGCCCTGACGTTCCAGCGGATTGTCGAAGCATCTGCCGAGAAGGCACACATGCTTCTCCATGACGCTCTCCTGGCCGGTCTGCTCCTCCAGGTCGACGATGGCTACGCGTTTGCGCATGATCGCATCCATGAAGCAGCCTATGCCACCCTTCCCGAACCCGAGAAGGCCGCCACCCATCAACTGATCGGATCGCGGCTGCTTGCGACGCTTGATGAAGCCGAGATCGATGCCGATGTCTTCAACATCGTGAGTCAGTTCAACCGCATCGAAATCGGAAGCATCGCACCTGCGGAGCGCGCGAAGGTCGCAAACCTGTATTTGCGTGCTGGGCGGAAAGCCAAGGCGTCCGCCGCCTATTCGGCGGCGTGCGGCTACCTGGCAAGGGGACGATCGCAGCTCGTCGATGTCGGCTGGACGACACATGCCGAACTTGCATTCGCGCTGGCAATTGAGCATGCCGAATGCACCTTCCTCAGCGGCGATCTCGCGCAGGCCGATCAGATGATCTCTGCCTTGCTGACCCAAGAAACTGCCAACGTGGAGAAGGCGGCGGTCTACCGGCTCAAGGTGGAGCTTTGCGTTGTCAAGTCGGACAACAGCGGTGCGGTCGAAAATGGAGTGGAGGGGCTGGGGCTTCTCGGCTTCGACTTGCCGATACGCCCTTCCTGGGCAGACGTCGAGCGTGAATACGACGAGATTTGGAGGAACCTCCAGGGCCGCCCGATAGAGAGCTTCGCCGATCTGCCACCCATGACAGATCCACAAGCACTCGCGGCGATGCGTCTCTTGGCGGAGATGCAGCCGCCGGCGTATTTCTCCAGCTTCAACATGACGATCCTGGTAATCTGCAGGATGATAAATCTTTCCCTGACCCGGGGGGCTGCGAGTACGTCGGCGCAGGGTCTTGTTCTGTTGGGCTACGTCATCGGCCCCGCCTTCGGCCGCTACGAGGACGGGTATCACATCGCCCGGCTAGCGAGTGACCTTGCCTCAGAGCGAAACGGACCAGTCGACAAAGCGCGCGTGAACCATTTGACGGGACTTGCCGCCGCATGGACGGAGCCGCTGCCCGTGGTCCTCGATTGGCTGCGTGCAGCATTCAGAGGCGGAGTCCAAGCCGGCGATCTCTATTACGCCTGCTTCGAGGCTGCCGTAATCGTCCTGCATGTATTTCTCAGCGGCCAGAAGCTTGAGGATGTCGACCACGAGTGTAAGCGTGCGCTCGATTTTGCCCGGGACACCGGCTTCCAGGCTGGAATGGATTTGGTGATAGCCACCGAGCGCGCGGTAGCTAGCCTGCGGGGCCGGACGCGAGGACTCTCCGAGTATAGCGACGAAACCTTCGACGCCGGCGCCTTCGAAGCCAATCTCGCACGCTCGCAGAACTCCGTCGTCATGTGGTGGTACTGGACCCGCAAAACCATGGTTCATTTCCTTGCCGGGGAGTACGAGGCTGCCTTGGCCGCCGCGGATAAGGTGCAATCGCATTTCTCGATCCGGAACATGCAGATCGAGCAGATGGACTGCTTCTACTACGCCGGGCTTTCGCTCGCTGCACTCATTGATGAAGCCCCCGTTGCCGAGCGTGGCGCAATGCACGCGAAATTGGCTTCGCGGCACGCGCAATTGCGGGCCTGGGCCGAGGAAACGGGATCTCCGACATTTGCCGACAAGCATCTCCTCGTCGCCGCGGAGATCGCGCGGGTAGACGGACAAGATCTGAAAGCCCAGCGCCTCTATGAAGAGAGCATCCGCTTGGCGAAGGAAAACGGCTTCCTGCACAATGAAGCCGTTTCCAATGAGATGGCCAGCCGGTTCTATGCACGACAGAACTTTGAAAGAATCTCCCTGATGTATCTACGGGAAGCCCGCCTCTGCTATCTCCGCTGGGGAGCTCACGCCAAAGTCACGCAGATGGAGGCCGCGTATCCGCAACTGCGAGAAGAGCAGCCAGTGGCGCTTTCGACCGGCACGACGTTCGCGCCGGTCGAACAACTCGAATTAGCCACGGTGATCAAGGTCGTTCAGACTGTTTCGGGAGAGATCGTCCTCGACAAGCTGGTCGATGCGCTGATGCGCATGGCGATCGAACATGCAGGGGCAGGGAGAGCGGTCCTTGTGCTGAGTCAAGTTGCGGGGACTCATATCGAAGCCGAAGCCGAGATGACTGGCCACGGCGTGGTGGTCAGGTTGCGGGAAAACCTGAACTCCACAAGTGCCGCGCTGCCGGATGCAATCGTCCAGCACGTCCTCGGCACGAAAGAAACGGTTATCTTGGAGAATGCACTGTTGACCAGTCCTTTCTCCACCGACCCATATATCCTCGACCGGCATGTGCGCTCGCTTCTGGCGCTGCCTTTGATCAATCAAGGAAAGCTGATCGGCCTGCTTTATCTGGAGAACAATCTTGCCGCCAACGTATTCACGCCCAGTCAGATAGCCATTCTGAAGCTGATTGCGTCCCACGCCGCCGTAGCCTTGGAGAATACACGCCTTTATCGCGACCTCGCTGAACGCGAGGCGAGAATCCGTCGCCTGGTGGATGCCAACATCATCGGCGTCTTCATGTGGAGGTTCGATGGCCTGATATTCGAGGCGAACGACTCGTTCCTTGACATGCTAGGTTTCGATCGCGACGATCTTGCTGCGGGACGAGTTTATTGGACTGATTTGTCTCCACCTGAGGGTTGGGAAAACGACGCCAGAATGGTCGCGGAAGTAAAGGCAACGGGGATAGCGCCACCCTGGGAGAAGGAGTTCTTCCATAAGGATGGAAGGCGGGTTCCCGTGCTTCTTGGCGCCGCCACATTTGGCGATCCCGAATCGGACGGTGGGGTCACCTTCATTCTGGATCTGACTGCGCGAAAGCAGGCGGAGGAGGCTGCTCGTGCAAGCGATCGCCGTTATCGCGACCTTCAATCCGAATTGGCCCACGCTAGTCGGGTCGCTACAGTAGGGCAACTCTCCGCCGCAATCTCCCATGAGCTGCGGCAGCCTCTAGTGGGTGTGGTCACTAGCGCTTCGGCAGGCCTGAATTGGCTATCGGCAGGACCACCCAACATTCCGGCAGTCCGGCGTGCACTCGAGCGGGCGATGAGCGAGGGGCACCGGGCAGCCGAAGTGCTCGATCGCACACGCGCCCTTGTCACCAAGATGCCACCCAGGAACGACCTGGTCGACGTCAATGCAATTGTCTCCGACACTGTCGCGCTGGTTCGAGAGCAACTCGTCCTGAACGAGGTGTCGCTTGAGCTGAGGCTAGACAAGACCCTCTCTCGCGTCTTGGCGGATCGCGTCCAGTTGCAGCAGGTCATCCTGAACTTGATGCTCAATGCCATAGACGCCATGGCAGGTGTCAACAGTCGGCCGCGTGAACTGAAGATAGTCTCCGGACGCGAATCCCCTCATGTTGTCTATGTCGCAGTTCAAGACACTGGACCTGGCGTTCCATCCGGCCTGGAGGAAAAGCTTTTCGACGCCTTCTATTCGACGAAACCGGATGGGATGGGAATGGGACTGGCAATTAGTAAGACAATTATCGAATCCCACGGTGGCTCGCTCGGCACGACGCGTAATGAGCCACAGGGGGCAATCTTCTCGTTTTCCCTGCCAATCGACGCTCCTGAGCCGCCGTCTTAGTGCTCTCGCAGGGAACCCCGATAATGCCCAGTGAAAGACGCCAGTCCTTACTCGAACTTTTGTTCTGTGTATGTCTATAATTCAGCTTCCACCATCTCAGCAACATCGGCATGTATTTGCCTTGGCATATCCATAGGGGACATCTCAGATGTTCCGGAACGTTGCACGACCCGTTCTGGCGATCTTCCCTTTGCTTATGGCGATCGTTCTCGTCTTGGTGAGTGGTGAGCCGTGGCTCCTGATCATGGGCGTCGTGTCGGTCTGTGCCTTTGATGCTTGGCGTATCGGCTTCATTGGGGCGATCTTCGTGACGATGCTTTTTGCCCTAGCCCACTTTCCGCCCGCACATCTGATGACAGAGGGCGACCTCTCTCCTGCAGTGCAAACCGCACTCTTTGGAGGGGCAGCCTTGGTGATTTTCACCGTGATTAGGTGTGCAATGATTTTCCCCTCAAAGGCGGATGATCGCATGCGGTTCGCGGCAGCCATCGTTGACAACATGCCGGCCATGGGGTGGTCTCTGAACGGCAAGGGCGAATACACGTACACAAATAAGGCGGTACAGAACTATGTCACCGGCAACGAACGCCAGGCAGACTTGGACGACTGGAAAAATGCCATTCCGCTTGTGCACCCTGCCGACGTGGAGCAGACGTTTGGCCGGCTGGTGGAATGCCTCGCCAGCGGCGAGGATTTTGTAACCGATTGCCGCATCCAAGGACATGACGGCAGCTATCGTTGGTTTCGTGCAGTTGCTCGCGCTGCCCGGGGTGCCAAAGGAGACATTACCGGCTGGTACGGTACGTCCGTGGATATACACGAGCAGAAGCTCGTCGAGGAGGCCCTCAGAGAGAGTGAGCGAGAGCTTAGACAACTCGTTGACGCCATTCCTGCCCTGATCTGGTGCGCGACGCCCGAAGGTGAGCCGTTCTACGCAAATAAGCAGGTCAAAGCGTTTGCCGGCATCGCGATTGGCGACTTGGAGGTTCCAAACAAGACCCGCCTGCGTGAGGCCCTCGACGTGACCGTGCACCCCGACGATCGAATTCGGGTCGGTGACGCAATGATGCGGTCATTCTCGACGGGCACCTCCTTCGCGGAGATATACCGGTTGCGCCGTCATGACGGCATGTTCCGCTGGGTCGACAGTCGTCTTGCACCTCAATGCGACGACACGGGAAAGATCATACGCTGGTACGGCGTCCTCATCGATATTGACGAGAGCAAGCAGGCCGAGGAAGCCCTGCGCGCGAGTGAGAGGCAACTGCAGCTTCTGGTCGACACGGTGCCTGTCATGGTTTGGTGCGCTTCTGCTTCGGGCGAACCAACTTACATCAACAGACGGCTCAACGACTACGCCGGTATCCGCGCTGAGAAGGTCGACCAAGCGCGGTTCGATCGCAACCAGCAGATAGACCGGTTGATCCATCCAGACGACAGGGAACGATTCCGCCGCGCCCTGGTCGAGTCATTTGCTTTAGGCAGGCCGTTTACGCTGCGCTATCGTCACATGCGACACGATGGGCACTACCGCTGGGCCGACAGCCGGTCGGAGCCGCTTCGCGACGGGGATGGCCGACTGCTACAGTGGTATACGGTCATCACCGATATCGACGATGAAACGAGGATGCAGGAGGAACTGAGGTCGGCACATGAGAGACTTGCGAGCGCCTCGAAGGCTGCCAGCCTTTCCGAGCTGACCGCATCCATCGCGCATGAAGTCAATCAGCCACTGGCCAGCATCGTGGCAAGCTCACAGGCCTGCGAACACTGGCTGAAAGCTGATCCGCCTAACATAACACGCGCGATCGCCAACGTGGGCAGGATCACGAGGGATGCAAATCTGGCCGCAGACATCATTCGCCGAATCCGTGTCCTGTTCTTTAGAACCTCTGAAACTAGGACGCCGGTTAGCATCAACGAACTCGTCTTGGACGTCTGCCGGCTCATGGAGAACGAGCTTGCGGTGAACGCAATTCAGATAAGAACCGGCCCGGATGACGGCTTGCCATCGGTAATAGGGGACCGTATCCAGCTTCAGCAGGTTCTCGTCAACCTGATCCGGAACGGCATCGATGCCATGGAACGCATGCCTCCGGAGGAACGAGTCCTTGAAATCGGCTCGCGACTTATCGCCGGAAACCGGATCTCGGTGGAGGTTCGCGACCAAGGATCCGGAATGGAAGACCCGCACATGATCTTCGAGGCGTTCTACTCGACCAAGGCGAACGGCAAGGGCATTGGACTGGCGATCTGCCGTTCCATCATCGAGGCGCATGACGGGGAGATACGGGCTGAGAATGGCGAAAACGGAGGCGCCGTATTCACCTTTACGTTGCCTATTTCCAACCCGGGGCAAGATAGAAGAGACGTCGCGTGACGCGATCACAGTAAGTACTACAACAGCACGGTGAACCGCGTAAGAAGAAATAGACTAAACTAACTAGAGCTGCTGCGATTGCCGAGGTTCGATGCTCTGAGCCATGATGTCGGCCATGCGTACTAGGTCGGGAACGGTCCGCACATTCAGTTTGCGCATGACGCTGCCTCGATGCAACTTCACAGTAGACTCGCTTATACCGAGCTCGGCGGCAATCTGCTTATTCATCCGTCCCGCAGCGACCAGCCAGGTCACATCCAATTCGCGTTCGGTCAGACACGAGAAACGCCGTCGCAAGTCATTAATGGCTTGCTGCTGGCGTCGCCTCGCGCGATCCCGTTCGAGAGCTGCGGAAACGGCGTCTAGCAGATCCTGATCCCGGAATGGTTTGGTGAGAAAGTCGACCGCTCCTGATTTCATAGCGCGGACGGTCATCTGTATATCCGCATGGGCGGTAAGGAAGACGATCGGAGTCTTAACTCCCGACCGGGCGAGATGCTCTTGGAACTCAAGTCCGCTGAGCCCCGGAAGCCGGACGTCCAGGACGATGCAACTTGGGTTGTCAGGCGACCTGTTCCGCTGAAGAAAATCACTGACCGAACCGAATGCTTGTGAGGAGAGATCGATGGATTTCAGAAGATCTTGAAGAGCTTGGCGAACCATAATGTCGGCATCAATTATAGATACGCTGGAGTCCCTACCGGCAAACTCGCTTCGGGACGTTTGACGACGAGAGGTGCCGTCGCCCGATAAAGCTAGGAATGCACCCGACGTCACGGTGTCAAGAAGCTCTTTTGCCGTATTTTCCATTGGTTCGACCTTAATCTTTAATTTCTCTTCGAGTTCTACTCAGAAAACGCGTGAAAGAGGTGGCACAATGATCAAAGATTGGCAGCATTGCGTTGGGAAACGGTGCGCCTGTCTGGTTTCTGGTCATAAACCTGTGTGTAATGAAGACCGTGATTCAGCACCATTAAACATTTCCATTAGACCTACGTTGACCGATCAGACGTCCGCATCCAGTTCGCCGCACTTCCCATGCGATTGTGCAGTGCCCCTCTCCACCCAAGGGAAGTTCACACTCAGAGCCGAGAACAGTTTGCTGATCAAGTGATCAAGGCGAGAGCAAGGGGAGCGTTGTTCACTCCGAATTTTAACTCTCGCTCCGGTGCAGTGCCGGAGCGAGATTATCTCGATCTGCGCGAAGCACGGAAGTTGCGGCGCAGGGTCATTCTTTCCGTGCCGCTGGGACTTGGTCGGACTCTCCACATGCGTTCGACACTATTTGCAAGAGGCAGTTCGATGGAGAACGTCGATCCGACATTTTGGATTGATCTCACCGCGACTTGATGGCGAAGCAGATCCGCAGTCTGGCGGACGATCATAAGGCCAAGACCCATTCCGTCCCACTCAGCGGAATCACCGCGCTCGAATGCGTCGAAGATGCGTTCGAGGCGTGCTGCGGGGATGCCGGCGCCGTCGTCCTGCACGTCGATGCACGCTCTGTGGCGCCTGGTCCGACACACCAGTCGGACATGGCCACGCGGACCGCTATACTTAATCGCATTGCCGACCAAATTGCGCAGGATCGTGTGGAGCATTTCAGGATCCGTTTCGACGATGCTGTCGGATGAGATTATCCGAAGCTCGACGCCGCAAGCCTCTGCATAGAAGCGCCAGTCGCTTTCGACCCGCTCCAGTACTTGAGCAAGGAGGACATTCTGGCGGCGCGGTTGCAACGTCTCGTCCTTCTGCGACAAGCGAGCGATGTCATCGAGTTCGCTACCGAGGCGCTTCATGGCATCAAGTGCGATGCGGAGACGATCTGCAATAAGGGCCGGCATACCAGCTTCTGCCGCGTAGGCGAGCGACATCATCGCGACATGCAGCGGTTGCTTCAAATCGTGGCCCGCTACCGCCATCATCCTCGCCATTGCGGCACGCGATGCTAATGCGCGCTCCACTGCTTCTGCACTCGCTTGCTCTGTCGTCATCTTCATTCCCGATCTTCGCCGTTATGCTCGACGCCACGCTACGGCGAAGGTCGATCGTGAATAATCCCACGTAGCGGCAGTCGCGGTCGCCTACACGGGCGAGCGACCGTACTTATGTACGGAAGAACGATCCCTTGCGCCGATATCTGAAGTGCCAACCGCCGCTTAGCTTCACACAATCTGGGGGACCCAGTACGGCAAGCCTACCGTTTTGTTGAAGCAAAGGAATCAAATATGACCATGCCTTCGTTCCGATACCAACTCGAAAAGTCCATCCCACGTGTCGGCAACGGCGGCATCACGCGGGGCGCGTCGATACACCAGTTTCCCGCCAGCATCGGTATCGCCGGCGTGTCGATGCGTCTCGATCCTGGCGCCATGCGCGAACTGCATTGGCATGCCAACGCCGCGGAATGGGCGTATGTGATTTCTGGCAACTGCCGCACAACGGTTCTTAATCCAAACGGGGGAGCGGCGACCGATACGTTCGGCCCGGGTGATGTTTGGTATTTCCCGCGCGGATGGGGTCATTCTATCCAGGGCCTCGGACCCGGCGAATGCCATTTCATTCTCATCTTCGACAATGGCGATTTCTCAGAGGATCATACCTTCAGCATCACCGACTGGCTGTCTTGTACGCCAGCGGAGGTCGTACGACAAAATCTGGGCCTTTCCGCTGAGTGCCTGTCAATGCTGCCGCACGGAGAGGCCTATTTCGCAACCGGCCCGGCGCCCGATGACCGGTCCCGGGATGCCGAGCCGCGGCCGGTTCCGGAACTGACAACATTCCATCGCTACCCGCTTTATGCTCAGCAACCGCGACGGGTGCCGGGCGGGGGAACGCAAAGAACCGTGTCGGTAGACGAGTTTCCGATCTCTACCACGATGGCCGGTTCGTTGTTGGAAATCGAGCCTGGGGCGATGCGCGAACTGCATTGGCACCCCAATGCCGACGAGTGGCAATACTACATCGAAGGCGCTGCAGAGATGGCGGTGTTCCTTGCCGAGGGACAGGTTGTCATTGAGCAGTTCGAGGCAGGGGACATCGGTTATGCGCCAATGGGTTCCGGCCACTATATCCGCAACACGGGGCCAGGAGTCCTGCGGGTCCTCGTCGGGTTCAATAACGGTCACTACGAGGCGAACGACCTCTCCGCCTGGCTAGCGGCCAATCCGGTCGACGTGCTGGCGGCGAATCTAAGCTTGCCGAGGGTGGCGGTGGCCGGTCTGAGGGCCAGACCGGGTTTTCTGGCGCCCGGCGCCCCGTGACGGACGCGGCTGAAACCGACCGCGTCACCCATCGCCGTCTCCCCGACTACTCTCCTCCTGGCGCGTAGGCTCGTTCTCGGTCGAGTGGTGGGCGAGAACGGAGCGGGGCTGAACACTGTGTTTCATCCAGAAGGAAAGCACAAATGAACACACCGGTTTGGCTCATCACCGGCGGATCGAGCGGGCTGGGCGCGTCTATTGCGCACGCGGCTCTGCGAGCCGGACATCGCGTGGCTGTCACGGCGCGGGACAGCTCTCGCCTGGACGCGCTGGCCGCGGATTATCCAGGCGCGGTACTGCCCCTATCGATGGATTTGACTAGCACCACCGAAATAGAGGCGGCCGTTGCGGCGGCCGAGGGATGGCATGGCCATATCAACGTACTCGTGAACAATGCGGCGGTCGGCTACCTCGCCCTAATAGAGGAAGGGCAAGACGAGAAAGTTCGTAAGCTATTCGAAACCAATGTGTTTGGCGCGGTCGCGGCCATACGGGCTGCCCTGCCTGGCATGCGCGCACGCGGAAGCGGGACGATCATCAATATCTCCTCGACCAACGGCATCGTCGCCATGCCGTCCCTCGGCTACTATAGCGCGTCGAAATTCGCTCTCGAAGCGCTCACTGAAGCGCTGACGCAAGAAGTCGCGCCGCTTGGCATACGCGTGATGTCGGTCCAGCCGGGGGGCATGCCGACGGGCATAGTCTCGCGCAATCTCCGGAGCCCGAGGATCGAGGGCTACGATGCCCCGGCGCATGCCATCATGGATCTTCTGGAAAACGACAGAGATGGCGCCCTTGCGCCGAGCGACCCCCATCGGATTGCACAGATACTTGTCGGTCTGGTGATGGCTAAAACCATGCCTCGGCAACTTATACTTGGCCCCGACAGTTGGGAGGCCATTACGTCAAAACTGATCGCGCAGCGTATGGAGTTCGACGCGTGGAAGGATATCGCCTACAGCACGGTCGCACTGTGAACGTTCCACGAGTTCGTCCGGGGATCGGTCAAACTGTCCGGAGAAGCTTCCGACCAATTAGCGCGGACGATACAGAGGTGGGAGCTAGCTCCGTCTCGAGCGAGGCCGCTGGTGTGTCGATCGAGAGGCGAAGGCGATCAGCTAGGATGGTCGCTTTGCCGGGCGTCTAGCCTCAATCTTCGTTCTCACGAGTGAGTCCTGACGTCCTGCCGCAACTCGGACGGCCCTGCGGCGTTCGCGTTGTGCTTGCTGGTGTAGGGTCACGCGTGGACGGCACGTACGCCATGTTCGGCTAGTGCGGCTGCGTTGCAGCCGTGTCAAACGGTTCGGTTCGCCGGAATCAAACCGAGATCTGCCAGGAGACTGGCAGATCTCGTCGGATCTATGGGTCTGTCTTTGCGGGTAGCAGGTCAGGCGGCGACGGATCGGCTGCTGATGCGACGCTTTTGTCTTGAACGCAGGGATAGCCCAAGACCAATGAAACCGCCGCCCTGGAACAAAAGGTCGACGGTGAGAACTGCGCCGAGGAGCCACAGGCCAACGGCAGGCCAAGTGGCGACAATGAACATGCCAACAACGACGGTGAAGACGCCGCTGCCGGCGATCCATCCCCACCCACCCTGGCTGCGAAGCTGCAAGCCAATAACAATGCGAAGGGTGCCAGCGGCAATGAGCAGGACGCCGAGCACCAGGGAAATGCCGACGGCGGTTAAGACAGGATCGTAGACCGAGATCGCTCCGGCAGCCGCATAGAGCAGTCCGGCCAGGAGGTAGAGAAAGCGGCGGCCCCAGCTGCCAGTCGTGAAGGCGTGGATGATCTGCATCACGCCACCGGCGATCATCATGGCGGCAATATAGAGAACGGATACGAGCGTCGCGAGCAGGAGGTTTAGGCCCGCAATCGCACCGGTGACCAGAAGTCCAATGCCAAGCGCTACGAACCAACCCCACTTGCCGTGAAGTTCCTTCAGTGGCGCTCCGGGCGAGCGGTTGATGGTGGTGTCGAACATTTCAGGTCTCCTTCTTTGCTGGATCGGATAGGCTTGATGCATCTGGCCAAGGGCCAGAAGATCGCGTGGCGACCACGGAATACCCGAGGAGGTGCGCTTATCGCTGAGCGCCTCAGAACGCTGGATGGACCGCTCGCCGGCTACCTGAGAGCGTCCTCGACGGTCGTCGCGATCCATTGTTCGACGGTGAGGCCGACGTCGCCCGCATGAACTGCCGCCGCGGCCGCCACGGAGGGAGGTAGCGGTACGTCGTAGATGATGTCCTGGATGCTGTTGGCTGCAAGCACTTGACGCGTAACGTTGTCGGCGAATTGTCTCACTCTTTCGAGCTTCTCCTCGTGGCTGCCGTCGGTACTGGCCGACACGGCCGGACAGTAGAGCGCGATAAGGTAGTTGATCGTATCGTCGCTGGACATTCCGTGCTCCCGCAGAAGCTGGATTGCCGTCTGCAACTGGGCGGGCTGGTCAAGCGTGAGCCCTTTAGGAACGAATCCCGTGACCTCGCCCTCTAGCGGGGAAACGTGGAGGTCGGCCGCGGACGGGCACTGCAGTTCTTGGGCATAAAGCCGCGCTGGAACCGCGACGAGCGCGACGTAAGCGGTCACCACAGCAACGACCAGGTTACAGGATTTCATGGCCATCTCTCCTGGAGAGGGAGTAAAGGGAGCGAAACGCATAGAGCACCCGCCATCGCCGACGTGTTTCCCCGGCAAAACGCTTGAAGACGGTGAACAAATGTGCCTGCGCCTGGAAGCCGACGCTCAGTGCGACCTCGACCAGTGAGTATGTGTTTTCGGCGAGCACGACCTTGGCGTGATGGGTCCGCCTGCGCACCACATACTCGTGCGGACGAAGATCGGTTGCCGTCCGAAACTGGGCTGCAGAATACATCCTGCTCAGGCCCGCTTGAGCCGCGAGATTACCAAGGCTGATCGTGTCAGCAATGTGGTCTTCGACATATAAGGCCCGCTTCAGCCGCCATTTCACCAGGGCATTTCCTGGGGTATGCGCGTTTTGGGTAACGCACAGTCCGAGCCAACGGGCGGCGACCGCAAGCCTGATCACGTCATCGTAGATGCCTCTAGACATGGGTTCGGGGTTATCAGTCGCAGGCGTATTGTCGAACATGCACGGCCCCTTGTGTCTCATTCCGCATAGGCCGGGCCGGCTGCGCTCGTCGTGGGGATCGTCGATCCTTTCCCCAGATGCGACAGCAGTAGGACTGCTCAACACGCCGAAATGACGGTCCGGTTACCCCGGTGAATCTGAACGTCACCCGTGCTCGGCTCAATTCGTACAATCGTCTTGCAACATGTACCCTCGCTTAGGATTCCCATGCTTTGGATTTAGACAACCTGCCGATGCGGTCCGCGAAGCCTTCCTGCGGCCAAGCGTCTGGCGCTCGGACGTCCGCGGTCGAGGCGCCAAGCCAACGTCGGAAGAGCGAGCGGAGGTCGCTCCGGTCAGCGGCTTCATGTTCGAAGCCAGCGCCCCGGTTCTTACTCGTCGTGCGCCAAGCTCTTCGCGCGCGGCTTCGCCATATCGATCGGCTCGGCTTGCAGCACGATCGGGCAGGACGCGCCCTGTTACACCTGAACTGCTCGATTCCTGGCTTCGCATGCTGAGCCTGATGGAGCGCCCGGACCAGGTTCCGGCCCTGGCCCCGGCCTACCAGCGCGAAATTCTCTTCCACGTGCTGAAGGGGCCACTCGGCTGGATGCTGCGGGATATGGCGACCCCAGATACCACGCTTTCAGGGGTCGGCATCGCCATTCAGTGGCTCAGGGAAACTTCGCCAAGCCGCGCCAGTTGTACGTTTGTTCGCAAAATCCACTCCTCTTGCGCAACATGACAAGAGTAAGTTTCGCCTCTGCCGTCCCATCGGCTGGGATGCCTTTGCCGATCTCATCTAGAGCGAGAAGCTTCCCTCGCTTTTCCGCCCGTTCCAGCTGTGCAGAGCCATTCCACTGGCTCGCATCCTGGCAATAGAGTTTCTCTCAACGCGCAGTGTGCATGATCGCATCTGGGGGCGTGGGACGTTTCGAGGGGAACACGATCTGGCATTTGAAGTTTGCTCATAACGCAGCGTCTGCTTTGACGAGTTTCGCCTGCGCAAGCCTTGCGCCTGTCATCATCTGGATCAAGGCTCGCGTGAGAAGAATGTCTCCGATAGCGACGAAGATCGCGAAAGCTTCTCGCAAGGGCTTGACTGTGGCGTCGGCGCTGGCGCACCGGCGGAAGTCTGCTGTCCCGGCTTCGTACCGGTCGCTGCTCACGCCAACTGTGGCTAAGCCCGACGTCCCATCCGCTCTTCACGCCGTTCAGCATCGAACGCCTGCCTTCCCTTCGCATTCCATAGGTTGCGCGCATGCTCGCCTTCATCGCTCTGCAGCTTGGCGGCGATCCGAAGCAACGCGCCGTAGATGGTAGCGCGATCGTCGTTGGTCAGATCAACGATGCCCGCCTTGACGACGAGACCGCCAAGTTCGATGAGCTGCCGTGTGCGCTTGCGACGCTCGACCTGCCAGGTGCGCATATCATGCCGAGCCAGAGCCGCCTGCCGGCGATTGTGGGCCGCCCGGTTGCGCTGGAGTGCCGCGAGGGTTGCGCTGAGATGCCGGAGCAGTTCGCCGGGAGCCGCTCTCGAAAAACATCACCCCACGCTTGGCCCATGCCTCACGCTTTGCGGTCTCTTTCGTCTCGGCGATTGCAACCAGTGCGCCGGCCAGTTCGTCGGTGCTGAGCTGGTCGGCGCCGGTGGCGATCACCAGCTCTCCAAGCTGCTGGACCTTTCTGGTTCTGAGCTCTCGCGCCTTGTCTTCCAGCGCCTTCAGTTCCGCATCGTAGTCGCGTGGCTTGCGCATCTGCTGTCTCCATCATCTCCATTGATTGTCGATGCAGCGATGATAGGCGAGCGTATGCCGGATGGCTTCAGGGTTGCCGAGACGGCTCGGGACGCGCCGGTCCATCCCGAGAATTTTTCGAGGGAGGGCGCGCTTATACGTCGTGCCGACGTACGCTTTGCCGTGCAAATGATCTGCTCGCGATGGCGATCTATCATCTTCACGTCAAGATCATTGGCCGCAAGGCAGGCAGCAGCGCGTTGGCTTCTGCGGCCTACCGCTCGGCTTCGAGGCTGCGCGACGGGCGTATCGAACGTACTCACGATTTCTCGGCCAAGCGCGGTGTTGTCCATTCCGAGGTGATGCTGCCTGAGGATGCTCCGGAGGCCTGGCGCGACCGCGAGAGGCTGTGGAACGATGTCGAGGCGTTCGAGGTCCGCAAGGATGCCCAGCTCGCCCGCGAGGTGGAGTTTGCGCTCCCGCGAGAACTCAGCCAGGCGCAAGGCATCGAACTGGCGCGCGACTTTGTTCAGGCTGAGTTTGTGAGCCAGGGCATGGTCGCCGATCTCAATGTGCATTGGGACAGGGCGGAGGATGGCAGCCCCAAACCGCACGCTCATGTCATGCTCACCATGCGGTCCGTGGACGAGAACGGCTTTGGCGCCAAGGTTCGAGACTGGAATGCTACCCAGCTGGTCGAGCGCTGGCGCGAGCGGTGGGCGGAGCTTGCCAATGAACGCTTGGCCGAACTCGACATCGACGCCCGCATCGATCATCGCAGTCTGGAAGCGCAGGGCATTGCCCTGGAGCCGCAAACCCAGATTGGTGCGCCAGCGCAACGCATCGAGGGCAGTGACCTTGCTGCTGGCGATAGTGAAGCAGATCGCGCCGAACTGCACCGCGAGATCGCGCGCAACAATGGTGCGCGCATCATTGCCGATCCAACCGTAGCGCTCGATGCCATCACCCATCAGCAATCGACCTTCACCCGAAAAGACATTGCGAAGTTTGCGCATCGGCACAGCGATGGAGTGGAGCAGTTCAACGCGGTAGTGGCAGCCATCGGCAACGCACCCGATCTGGTCGAACTCGGCAAGGACATGCGCGGCGAAAACCGTTTCACCACCCGGCAGATGATCGAGACCGAACAGCGCCTTCACCGCGCTGCGGAACGTATTGATTTGGACGAGCGACACGCGGTGAGTAACGCACATCGTGAGGCAGCATTGGCGCAGGCTGCGCAACGCGGGCTTGTCCTGTCAGGCGAGCAGATCGATGCACTTGCGCACATCACCGATGGCCACGGTCTTGGTGTCGTTGTCGGCTTTGCCGGAACGGGCAAGAGCGCCATGCTGGGCGTTGCGTGCCAGGCATGGGCAGCGGCGGGCTATGAGGTTCGAGGCGCCGCACTCTCCGGCATTGCCGCCGAGAATCTGGAGGGCGGTTCAGGCATTTCGTCACGCACCATCGCCAGCATGGAACATAGCTGGGGACAGGGCAGGGATCTGCTCAGCGCCCGCGATGTCCTGGTGATCGATGAGGCCGGCATGGTCGGCACGCGCCAGTTGGAGCGCGTGCTCTCCCATGCGGCGGACGTTGGCGCAAAAGTCGTCCTCGTCGGCGATCCGCAGCAATTGCAGGCAATTGAAGCCGGTGCGGCATTCCGCTCGATCCATGAGCGACATGGTGGCGTCGAAATCGGTCAGGTGCGCCGGCAGCGTGAGGACTGGCAGCGTGATGCCACGCGCGATCTTGCAACCGGCAGGATCGGCGCTGCGATCGACGCCTATGACGCGCAGGGCATGGTGCACCAAGCTGCGTCGCGCGATGAGGCACGCAGCGATCTTGTCGAGCGCTGGGATCGGGACAGGCATGCAGAGCCTGAAGCGAGCCGGATCATTCTCACCCACACAAACGACGAAGTGCGCGCGCTCAACCAGGCAGCGCGCGAGCGGATGCGCGCGGATGGAGATCTCGGCGACGAAGTTCAGGTGGATGTGGAGCGCGGTGCAAGGACCTTCGCACGCGGCGACCGGGTCATGTTCTTGCGCAACGAGCGGTCGCTCGGCGTCAAGAACGGCACGCTCGGTGTGATCGAAGAGGTCAGCGTCCAGACGATGACGGTTCAAACCGATGACGCCAGGTCTGTGCGCTTCGATCTGAAAGACTATGCCCACATCGACCACGGCTATGCCGCGACCATCCATAAGGCCCAGGGCATGACGGTCGACCGCACCCATGTGCTGGCAACGCCGGACATGGATTCGCACAGCAGCTACGTGTCCCTGTCGCGACATCGGGATGGGATGGAACTGCATTACGGCAGCGAAGACTTCGCGACCCGCGAACGACTTGTCCGCGCGCTGTCACGCGACCGCACCAAGGATATGGCGTCGGATTACGACCAGATCGACCCGGCGCAACACTATGCCGAGCGACGCGGGATCAGCTTCCGTCAGCGTGTGGTCAAGATCGTGCGCCGGATCGTTCCGGAGAAGCTTCGCGACGGGATTGAAAGGATGCTGGACGGGTTGCGCTCGCCCGGACAAGCAGAGCCCGGCCAGGACCGTGCGTACAGGCCGAAAGGGGGAGAGGTTGGAACGCAAAACGGCGATGCCGGCGCCGAACCAGGAAGGGAAGCGGGCACCAGGGGAGCGCAACGCGGAGCGGATGCGTTGTTGGACGAGGAAGCGGCGTTGCGCAGAGCTCGCACGAAGGCTCTCGTGCGCCACGCGCGAGCGCTCGATGCTATTATCAGCAACGGAAATGTGGACGGGCAGGGTAGTCCCGGGCAGATGCGCGAATTGAGGGATGCACGCAACGCGTTCGATAAGGTTCGGCCGCATGGCTGGCGCGATGCCGAAGCGGCCTATATCAAGAATCCCGAGCTGGTTCGTGAAGCGGGAGCCGGTAGCGTCAACCGTATCGTGCTCGCTCTCCAGCTTGAAAGCGAAATCCGCACCGGACCGGAAGCCGATCCGACCCGCCGGGCCGACCGTTTCGTGGAACGCTGGCAGAAGCTCCACCGGACAAGCCAGGACCAATACCAGGCTGGCGACATGTCCGGTTACAAGTCAACCCGCTCGGCCATGTCCGACATGGCCAAGAGCCTCGAGCGCGATCCGCAACTGGAATCGCTTCTTGCAAACTATAAAAAGGCGCTTGGCGTCGAAGTGGAGTCCGGCCGGCGCCTGGGCGCGGAACTCGCGTTCAGCCACGGTATTGGCATTGGGCGTGGCATGGGCATCTAAACTTATTACGAAATGGCATGTCGAGCGTGTCGTCGACGAAGGTAGTTCCCATCGACAACGACGATGATGACCATGAATGAGATGGAGTCGTCGAACTCTCCCTTGGTAAGGGAGTAGTCTATCGCTGCATACCGGCGGATTTTTCGCTGCGATATCAGGCGCTTGCTCGTTCGCCGTTTTCGGCAGTGGTGTGAGCTGGTGCACGTGTAGTGCCCGGTCCGCATCCGCTGCCGGCCTCATTCGATGTAAGCCGGTCCGTCCTTTTTCACCGGTCCCCACATGCCTCCGGTGAAACTATCGCTGTCGGCGATCTGCAGGACGTTCGGCGGATCGTCGCGGTATTTCTTGCCAAACCAACCTTCGTATTCGAGTTGGATCGGAAATTCGGCTTGAGCCTTCCAAAAGCTCTTCTTCGGAATCCTATGTGTTAGGCCAAAAGAGCATGTCGTCTGCGCGCCGTTCTGAAGAAGGCGGATCACCATCGAGGACTCAAAACAGGCCAGCCAAAGGCCGCGTGCCTCGGCATCGGCGCCAGCGCCAAGGGCAGCCTCGAGCGCCGCCTGGTCTCGTACTATCAACCTGATGTTCTTGGCTGGGATCGACCCCGAATTCAGTACCACCAGATTATAGGCGATCGCCTCGTTACCTCCGTCATGCGTCTGAACCATCGCCGTTACGATCGGTCGGAACTGGCGCCGCCAAAAGAAGATCGATAGCCCGAACGCCAGGATCGCGACGACTAAGGCTACTACGGATACCGCGAGTTCGGCTGTCATCGTCGCCTAATCGCTCCATCGGATTTTGCTGCCGCGAAGGTGCTGTGTGTCGGCTGCGAACTGGATTTGCGCTATGATGAAGGCCTTTTCGACGCCCGGCGCGACCGCGGCGATCAGGGCATCGAGGGGAAGGACGCAATGCTTCGGGCCAGGAATGGATAGATTGAAGCCAGTGGGATAGCGCAGGTCGTAATCCTGATTGACATGGGCGAGCTGGATCGCCAGCGCTTTCATCATCTGGTCGGCAACCACAAGGCCTTGCTTTTCGCACTCAGCGAACACTTGTCCTGTGTCATGTCGCAATGGTCTTTTGCCAAGCTTGCTCTTCGGCGTGCCCTTCGCCACCAGATATGATTTGAGAATGACCTCCACGGCATGCGCGAGGAGGAAATAGGCCGGATAGCTAAGACCGGGTTCGTTACGCTCGGCAAGGATCTGGAACGCTTGATAGTAGGATCTTCCCCGCTTCAGCAGCTCGCCGGCGTAATCCCCCAAAGGCTGGGGCATCTCCCATAGGTTGGCCGATACCTGGTTAAGCGCGACGGTCGCCGCCATATATGGATCCCCTACTCGCTGGCTGAGGCGCGATGCGATCGGCCGCCGCTTACCTTACACCTCATCTTCATCCTGCTGCTGACTGTGAAGGTCATCAATCAGGATGTCATCAATGACTGAAAGAGCCAGACGGGCATCGATCTCGGGAATGCAATCCTTATGAATGATCTGAGTGAAAAGGCGTTGAAGCTTTTGCCGACGGTCGTAAGCGTCCATCTGCCTCCAGTCCAAGTTTACGGCTCCATACGTTTTCATATGACCATAGTCGTGCTGCGGCAGTGGAGCGGTTGTGACCATGATCGTCCCCGCCATAGGGCGGTCATGGAAGGGCGGCCTGTCAGGCGTCCAGCAGATCACAGTGTCTTTTGCAAGCATAGAAGGCTCCCCCATGTCGCGATGGACTCGAGTGTCGCAGGAAAGAATTGGCACCGCAATTCGGAGGCGTACCGCTTCCGGTCTTGATCTACTGGAAAAAGGAGATCACCTTCGACAGGGAGGTTTCAATCATGCCCGACGAAATGAAAGTGCTTCTCCGGAAAAATGTCGACTTTCGGGACGATCCCGGTCCGCCGCTCGACAGGCGTTACGAGACCGTCACCGTGCACACAAGCCGCGAACCCTTCGTTTTCGTTGGCGAAGGCGACACCGCACGTCACGTTTTCGACTACATCCGCCGAGCCCACTCCAAGAGTGGGTCGTCCAAAAAACTGAGAGACTGCCACGCGGCCGTCAAGGCGGACGGAGGCGCAAGGTCTGATGTTGTCTTTGCTTCGGGCTAACTTCACCGCATAGGTTTTTGCACCCGGAGGGTTTCATTAACCGCCTAGAGCAATACCGACGGCAATTCCGATGCCGATCGCCACGCCGGTTACTAGGTTCCTTGCCAAGCGAATCGTCCAGGCCGTCGCGGCGGCTCGCCAATTCGATCTCGGCTGAGTCTCTGCAGGCCGATCAGCTCATCAAAAACGTGTTCCATGGTGATTTCTCTCCTTCGGGCGATTCCGGTGTAGATCGGCGCCTAGCGAAGTCGAGTTGTGTAGACATGCTGTAGATCAGCCTATTTTCGGCCGTTCCTGAAAACTCTGAAACCGTTGGAAATGATTGGCTCCCCGGGCCGGATTCGAACCAGCGACCAACCGGTTAACAGCCGGTTGCTCTACCACTGAGCTACCGGGGAACGGATGCTCTATGTGAGTGGCGCAGCCTATAGCTGCCCTTTTCGGCTTTGCAAAGAAGCTTTTCACATTTTTCCGAGGCTTTTTCGCGCAGGCCTTTCTCGCAATCGTCGACGGTTGCCCTCATATTAGCCGTCTTGGCAGGGATATGGAACCGAAAGCGCGGCGGCGGCTTTGGTTCCAGCATGCTTGCGAAAAATCAAACGGGTCAATTTTTCGAGACGATGACAGCACAAGACAACCAGATGCCGGCGCGGAAAATCTCCGTTTTCGGGCGCGAGTTCAAAATGCCGCGCTCGCGCGGGCTCAGAATCACGATCGGCATCCTGCTGACCATCGGCGGTATCCTCGGTTTCCTGCCGATCCTCGGCTTCTGGATGGTTCCGCTCGGATTGCTGGTGCTGTCCTATGA
>NZ_RZQI01001101.1:0-1725 GCF_003998335.1 Mesorhizobium sp. M7A.F.Ca.CA.002.05.1.1
GTCTATGTCGGCCCGGACGAAAGCCTGCTCAACGCCTATGGCCGCATGCGCCGTTCCGATGTCTCGCAGCTGCCGGTGCTCGACAATGGCAAGCTCGTCGGCATCGTCGACGAAAGCGACATCCTGCCCAGGGTCGACGGCCCCTATGACGGACGCTGGGAGCGCTTCAACGGCCCGGTCCGCACGGCCATGACCTCCAATCTGCACACGCTGCAGGCCAGCCAGACGCTGGATGCGCTGCTGCCGGTCTTCGACCGCAACGAGGTCGCCATCATCTTCGACGGCGACGAGTTCGTCGGGCTGATTACCCGCATCGACCTGATCAACCATCTGAGGCGCGCACGATGACCGCTGAAACACCACCACCGGGCAAGAACCGTCTGGCTTTCTCGACGCGCACCATCCATGGCGGCCAGAGCCACGACCCGCTGACCGGCGCGGTGATGGTGCCGATCTACGCCACCTCGACCTTTGCCCAGCAGTCGCCCGGCGTGCACAAGGGCTTTGAATATGCCCGCAGCCAGAACCCGACGCGCTTTGCCTTCGAGCGCGCCGTGGCCGACCTCGAAAGCGGCTCGGCCGCCTTTGCCTTCGCGTCCGGCCTGGCGGCGATCGCCACCGTGCTGGAGCTGCTCGATTCCGGCGCTCACATCGTCGCCACCGACGACATCTATGGCGGCTCGTTCCGGTTGATGGAGCGGGTGCGCAAACGCTCGGCCAATCTGCAGGTCTCGTTCGTCGACTTCACCGACCTCGCCGCCGTCGAGGCCGCGATCCGGCCCGAGACGAAAATGCTGTGGGTCGAGACGCCGACCAACCCGCTGCTGCGCATCGTCGACCTCGAAGGCGTCGCCGCACTCGCCAGGCGCAAGGGCATTTTGTCGGTCGCCGACAACACGTTCTGCAGCCCTTATATTCAACGCCCGCTGGAGCTCGGCATCGACATCGTGGTGCATTCGACCACCAAATATCTCAACGGCCATTCCGATATGGTCGGCGGCGTCGCCGTGGTCGGCGACAACAAGGATCTCTCCGCCCAGCTGAAATTCCTGCAGAACGCCATCGGTGCCATCTCGGGCCCGTTCGACAGCTTTCTGGCGCTGCGCGGGCTGAAGACGCTGGCGCTGCGCATGGAGCGTCATTCCGCCAACGGGCTGAAGATCGCGCAGTGGCTGGAAGCGCGCCGCGACGTGCGCCGCGTCATCTATCCCGGCCTCGCCAGCCACCCGCAGCACGCCGTCGCCGTCCAGCAGATGCACGCCTTCGGCGGCATGATCACAGCCGTGCTCGACCGCGACCTAGCCGGCACCAAAAAGTTCCTCGAACGCACGCAGCTGTTCACGCTGGCCGAAAGCCTCGGCGGCGTGGAGAGCCTGATCGAGCATCCGGCACTGATGACGCATGGCTCCATTCCGGCCGAGAAACGGGCCGAGATCGGTATATCGGATTCGCTGGTAAGATTGTCGGCGGGGATCGAGGATGGAGATGATCTGATCGCGGATTTGGAGCAGGCGCTGGGGGGATAGACCCTCAAATCGCCAAAATCGGCGCCGCCCCTCATTGCCCTGCCGGGCATTTCTCCCCGTATAGCGACGGGGAGAAAGACGCTAGCCGCGGCCGCCGGTGATTGGCGTAAGCGCCGATAACAGCGTCCCTCGCCCCGTTTACGGGGAGAGGATGCCGGCAGGCAGGTGAGGGGCGGCGCTGACGTTCCGGGTTCAAGCA
>NZ_RZQI01001102.1:0-1724 GCF_003998335.1 Mesorhizobium sp. M7A.F.Ca.CA.002.05.1.1
TGAATACCTTGATCCCGGCCGCGCCCGGCAACCGCTCAAGCTCGCCGACATCCCCGGCGTTTTCGCGGGTGCCGCCGACCCAGAAGGCAAAATCGCAATGCATGCGATCCGTGCCGCGCCGAACCTTGTCGGCAAGCGCTGCCTCGCTGGTGGTCAGCGGATTGGTGTTGGGCATCTCGAACACGGCGGTGACGCCGCCAAGCACGGCTGCGCGCGAACCCGTTTCCAAATCTTCCTTGTGCTCCAATCCCGGCTCACGAAAGTGCACCTGACTGTCGATGACGCCCGGCAGGATATGCAGGCCGCGGCAGTCGATCGTCTCGCCCGCCGAGGCCTGGCGGAGATCGCCGATGGCGGCGATGCGCCCGCCCTTCACGCCGATGTCGCGAGCCCCTTCGCCGTCGTGGTTGACCACGGTGCCGCCTGTCAGGATGAGGTCGTAGATCATGGCCATGCTCTCTTGCGGGGGGAGTGCCAGCGGCTTACGTAAAGGCCGACCGTTTTGCAAGATCAGGTTGCTTTTCCACCCATGCCCTTTGCCCAGCTCAAAGACCGCGCCCTCGTTTCCGTATCAGGTCCGGATGCCGAGCATTTTTTGCAGAACATCCTGACCACCGATCTCGACATCCTGGCTCCCGGCGAAGCCAAGCCCGGTGCGCTGCTGACGCCGCAAGGCAAGATCCTGTTCGATTTCCTGATCTCCCGCACCGGCGAGAATGCATTTTGGCTCGAATGCCGCGCCGACATATCGGACGATTTCATACGCCGGCTGACGCTCTACAAACTGCGCGCCAAGGTCGAGATTGCCAAATCCGATCAGGCATTTGTCATCGTCGCATGGGGACATGAATCAACACCCTCGCAATCCGATTCAACGGCGGCCGCCGACACACGCTTTCCGAAGGGTGCCGTCACGCGTTCCTATGGCGAAACAGATAAGCGCAGCGATGTCGCCGCGTGGCAAGCCTTCCGCATTGCCGGCGGCATTGCCGAAAGCGGCAGCGACTACCAACTCGGAGACGCCTTCCCCCACGACGTGCTGCTGGACGAAACCGGTGGCGTCGGCTTCAAGAAGGGCTGCTATGTCGGCCAGGAGGTCGTCTCGCGCATGCAGCATCGCGGCACCGCCAGGCGGCGCGTGCTGATTGTGTCGGCTGACGGGTCCCTGCCCGCGCCCGGCATCGAACTGACCGTCGAAGGC
The DNA here is from genome assembly GCF_003998335.1 of Mesorhizobium sp. M7A.F.Ca.CA.002.05.1.1. Taxonomy (NCBI): domain Bacteria; kingdom Pseudomonadati; phylum Pseudomonadota; class Alphaproteobacteria; order Hyphomicrobiales; family Phyllobacteriaceae; genus Mesorhizobium; species Mesorhizobium sp. M7A.F.Ca.CA.002.05.1.1. The sequence goes on from NZ_RZQI01001102.1 coordinate 1,202, forward strand.
AGGCCGGTTGGCATGCTTGGCTCGACCGCCGGCACGATCGGTCTGGCGATTGCGCGCATCGATCGGATCAAGGCGGCGCTCGACGCCGACCTGCCGATCATGGCGGCGGACGTTCCGGTTACACTAGCCATTCCCGGCTGGGCAAAATTCGCCTTCCCGCAGGAAGCCGTCAGCGCGGAGGAGGCCTGATGGCGGCCGACCGCGTCGGCGCGCCGGCACGCGCCTGGCAGCGCATGTTGTCGGGCCGCCGGCTCGACCTGCTCGATCCCTCTCCGCTCGACATCGAGATTTCAGACATTGCGCATGGGCTCGCCCGCGTTGCCCGCTGGAACGGCCAGACCAGCGGCGAGCATGCTTTTTCGGTTGCCCAGCACTCGCTGCTGGTCGAAGCGCTGTTCCGCGACCTGGTACCCGAGGCTTCGGCCGACGCCCGGCTGGCGGCTCTTCTGCACGACGCCCCCGAATATGTCATCGGCGACATGATCTCACCGTTCAAATCGGTGATGGGCGGCAGCTACAAGGA
>NZ_RZQI01001103.1:0-1717 GCF_003998335.1 Mesorhizobium sp. M7A.F.Ca.CA.002.05.1.1
CCCCTTGGCCGAGGCATGAACCTCGCCCGACGCGGCATCGAGCGCCAGGCGCGCGGCATCCTCGTCGGTCATCAGCAGCATGGCCCATGCAAGCGCATTGCCTTGGCCGAGCCGATCGAGGGCTCCGGCGGTCGCGATCTGGTTGCGGGTGATGGCGACGTTGGCGACCGCAACGTCGTTGCGCGCCAGGGTGAGGCTGATGTCGTTGCCGTCGCCGCCCTGGTAGTTGATGAGATGGTCGAGGAAGAGAAGGTCGTTGAGGTTGCCGACGGAGGCGAAGGTGCCGGCGACATCGGCCGCGCCATTGTTCTGGATGATCGTGTACGGCCCGTTGAGCAGGTTCCAGCTCTCGGCCGTCGCCGGTGTCAGGACCAGGTTGAGCGTCGCGCCTGATATGTCGACCGTGCCGCCGACGATCAATTTGTCGGCCCCGGACGGGGTCGCCTCGACCTCCAGGACGCCATGATTGACATAGTTGCCGCCGACCGTCTGCACGCCGATGGAATTGCCGACGCCATGCGTGCCGAGGATGGTGACATTGCCGCCTATGGTTCCGATGCCGCCAAGGCGCGCGCCGGAATCGACCGTGACATCGCCGGCGAGGCTGGCGTCGCCATGGCTGGCGTCGCCCACCACCAGCGTTCCCATGTCGACGGTGGTCAGGCCCGCATAGCTGTTCTGTCCGTTGAGCGTCAGCTTGCCCGTGCCGGTCTTGGTCAGGGAGCCGTTTCCGGAAATGGTGCCGCCGATGACGTCGTCATGGCCGAGCGAGCCGAGCGAAAGCTGTGGCGCCAGCTGTGAATCGTCGATTTGTATGGCCCCGTCGCCCGACAGCGAGCCGACATCGAGCACGGAGTCCTGATCCCGGAAGCGCACCAGCACGCTGCCGCCGGCGCCGTTGAGGATGGTTGCGTTCGCCGCCTGCGAGGCCTGCTGGAAATCGAGCGTGCCGCCGGCCTCGTTGACCAGCGTTGCCGTTCCTCCGTCCGAATGTCCGTAAAAAGTGGTCGAGCCGCCATTCCGGTTGGTTATCGTGGCTTCTCCGGCGGAGGAAAATTCATTGCTCGAATAATCGTCGTCGAAGGTCGTCCTGCTGAAATAATACGGTACGCCCAGGCCGTCATTGACGATGGTCGCGTTGGCGGCGCTTGCCCCCGTGAAGGCGACGAAGCCGCCGCCCTGGTTGGTGATGCTGGCCGTGCCGGCATCGGTTCCGGTGCCGAAATTGAGCCCGCCATAGCCGTCCTGCGCCAGGACGATGGTGGCCGCGCCGGCGGTCGCATTGCCCTGGAAGTTGAGGTCGCCCCGGCCGACGGTGATCGAGAGGTCCTGGGCGCTGACTGGATAGGCGGCGTCGTTGCCCGAGAAATAGAGCCTGGCCCATCCCCCGCTTCCGTTGGAGTTTATGGTGACCGGCCCGTCGCCGAGCGCACCTGTCGCCGCCGCGACAAGGCTGCCGCCGCGTACCGCCGTGCCGCCCGAATAGCTGTTGGCGCCGGTCAGCGTCAGCGTGCCGGAACTGGTCTTGGCGAGTTGTCCGTCACCCGAAACCACGCCGTCGAGGATGAGGTTCTTGCCGGCGCCGACATCGAAGGTGCCGCCGTTGGCGCCGAGGATTATCTGGCGTTCCAGCGTGAAGCTGACGGGATTGCCCGTCACCTGCAGCGCGCCGCCGTTCAAGGTCAGGGCGCCCGAGACATCGCCCAGCGCCCAGTCG
>NZ_RZQI01001104.1:0-1715 GCF_003998335.1 Mesorhizobium sp. M7A.F.Ca.CA.002.05.1.1
CTGCAGAATAAACGCGGCTGCCGCCGAATCGATCTTGCCGGCGCGCTTGCGGCGCGAGAAATCCATCTCGATCAGCGTCCTTTCGGCCGCGACCGTCGATAGTCTTTCATCCCAGAGCACGAAGGGCAGGTCGCTCATCTGGGCCATGTTGCGAACGAAGGCGCGCGATTTCTGCGCACGCGGACCTTCCGAACCGTCCATATTGATCGGCAGCCCAATCACCACCGCGCCGGCATTCTCCTTCCGCAGCAAGGCGAGCAGCACCGCCGCATCGAGCGAGAATTTCCTTCGCATGATGACCGGGCGCGGATGGGCGAAGGAAAATCTCTGGTCCGAGACCGCGACGCCGATCGTCTTGTCGCCGAGGTCAAGTCCCGCCAGCGTCTTGCCGCCGGTCAGCCGCGCCGGCAATTCCTCGATCGTGATAATGCCCACCGGCCGTCCTTCGCCTTTCACCACCACGTGTTTTGTCAAACGCGTGGTGGACACAGTAACCCTTTGATCTCGGGGCCGTCGGCGTTCTATCCTTTGGCAAGACAAAAATCGAGGAATGCATTCATGAAACTGACCTGGTACGGCCACTCGGCCTTTCGCATCGAGACCGCTGATGCCAAGATCCTCATCGATCCCTATCTGATCGGCAATCCGTCCTGGACGGGCGGCTGGGAGGGACCGGCGGAGGGAATCACGCATGTACTGCTGACGCATGGCCACAGCGACCACATCAGCGGCGCGCTGGAAGTGCTTGGCAAAAGCGGCGCCCAGCTAGTCGCCAATTTCGAGATCTGCATGTACCTGGTCGGCAAGGGCGCCAGCGACAAGAAGATCAACCCGGGCAACATCGGCGGCACCGTCGATTGCGGCGGCTTCACCACCACTTTCGTCCAGGCGCTGCATTCATCCTCGTTCCCCGGCGAAGGTGGCCAGAACACCTATCTCGGCAATCCGGGCGGCCTCGTCCTGCATTTCCCGGAAGACAGGACGCTCTACCACATGGGCGACACCGACATCTTTTCCGACATGGCGCTGATCAACGAGCTGCACGAGCCGAAGATCGGCCTGGTGCCGATCGGCGACCGCTTCACCATGGGCGGCGCGGTGGCGGCACTTGCCTGCCGGCGCTTCTTCAAATTCGACACCGTGGTTCCCTGTCATTTCGGCACCTTTCCGATGATCGATCCGACCGCCGACAAGTTCGAGGCCGGCCTGGAAGGATCCGGCATCAAGGTGGCTTTGCCCAAGATTGGCGAGACGATTACGATTTAGAAGCAGCCAAAATGGAATAAAACCATGGCTTTGAGGCAATCTTTTTGCGTTTCCATACTGGTCGCGGCGTCGCCCGCGCTCGCTGCGGATGATTTCATCGAAGGCATCTACCTTCAGTCCGAGGAGCTTTGCAAACAGGCCAAGAAGGGCACGCTGCAAACGCTGATCGACGCCGGCAACATCGTGCTTTCGGCGTACGGCCTGCAAAGCGTCGAATACAATTGCGAGTTTCTGCAGATCAGCAAGGCGACGGCTTCGCCGAGCTGGGCGGTGACGGCCATCTGCCAGGAACCGGGTTATGTCTTTCCCGACGTTCTCTCGGTGACGCAAATGAACGCGAAGCAGATCGATCTCGTGTCGGTTCGGCCCGTCGACGACGAAAGCGAAGCAAGCGGCAACAGCGGCAGCTACTATCTGTGCGAGGGCGTTGCCCTGCCATAGACGTATTC
>NZ_RZQI01001105.1:0-1713 GCF_003998335.1 Mesorhizobium sp. M7A.F.Ca.CA.002.05.1.1
GATGAACACCGTCATCATGGCCCATTGCGGGTGGTCGAGTTTTAGGGCGTAGGCGGCCAGCAGCGCTATCAGGCCGGCTGAAACGGTGCGAAGAGCGAAAATCCAGTCCGAGCGCGTCGGTTGCGTCAGGTCGGTCAAACTGGTTTCGAAATAGCCTTTCAGCCGTGCCGCAATCACACGCTGGTCTCCATATCAGAAGCGCAAGCTAAACCGGCTGATGGCTAGATATCCAGCACTTCCGTCTCGGCGAATTCGGCGCGTTCCTGGATGAAGCGGAAGCGGGCTTCCGGCTTGGTGCCCATCAACGCATCGACGGCGTCCTTGGTCGCCGCCTCGGCGTCGATCACGTCGATCCTGAGCAGCGTGCGCTTCCTCGGATCCATGGTGGTTTCCTTGAGCTGGGCCGCCATCATCTCGCCCAGGCCCTTGAAGCGGCCGAGTTCGACCTTGCCGCGCCCGGTGAATTCGGTGCGCAGGAGCTCGTCCTTGTGCGCGTCGTCGCGGGCATAGGCGACCTTGCCGCCTTGCCTGATCGAGTAAAGCGGCGGCACCGCTAGGTAGAGATGGCCGCCACGCACAAGTGCCGGCATCTCCTGATAGAAGAAGGTGATCAGCAGCGAGGCGATGTGGGCGCCGTCGACATCAGCGTCGGTCATGATGATCACGCGGTCGTAGCGCAGATCCTCATCGCGGTACTTCGAACGCGTACCGCAGCCGAGCGCCTGGATCAGGTCCGAAATCTGTTGGTTGCCGGCGAGCTTGTCGTTGCCGGCGCTGGCGACGTTGAGGATTTTTCCGCGCAGCGGCAGGACGGCCTGGCTGGCGCGGTCGCGCGCCTGCTTGGCCGAGCCGCCGGCCGAGTCACCTTCGACGATGAACAGTTCAGCGCCGGCCGCGGCATTCTGCGTGCAATCGGCGAGCTTGCCCGGCAGCCGCAGTTTGCGCACCGCGCTCTTGCGCGACACCTCTTTTTCCTGCCGTCGGCGCACCCTCTCGTCGGCGCGCGCGATCACCCATTCGAGCAGCTTCGAGGCTTCCTGCGGATTGTCGGCCAGCCAATGGTCGAACGGATCGCGGATCGCGGTCTCGACAATTCGAATTGCCTCGATCGTCGCCAGCCTGTCCTTGGTCTGGCCGACGAATTCCGGCTCGCGGATGAACACCGACAGCATGCCCGCCGCCGAGATCATGACGTCTTCCGAGGTCACGATCGAGGCGCGCTTGTTGCCGACGAGATCGGCATAGGCGCGCAGGCCCCGCGTCAGCACGTTGCGGAAGCCGGCTTCGTGGGTGCCGCCTTCGCCGGTCGGGATGGTGTTGCAGTAGGAATTGATGAAGCCGTCGCCGCCGAACCAGGTCACCGCCCATTCGAGCGAGCCATGGCCGCCTTGTTTCTCGCTCTTGCCGGCGAAGATTTCGCGAGTCACCTGGAAGTCGTCGCCGAGCGATGCCTTGAGATAATCCTTCAGGCCGCCGGGAAAATGGAATTCAGCCTTGGCCGGTGTCTGATCTTTTTCCTTGATCAGCGACGGATCGCAGGTCCAGCGGATCTCGACACCACCGAACAAATAGGCTTTCGAGCGCGTCATGCGGTAGAGCCGCGCCGGTTCGAACGCAGCGCCCTTGCCGAAAATCTGCTCGTCGGGGTGGAATCGGATCTTTGTGCCGCGCCGGTTGTGGATTTCGCCCAGTTGCTCCAGGCCGGTCACGGGA
>NZ_RZQI01001106.1:0-1704 GCF_003998335.1 Mesorhizobium sp. M7A.F.Ca.CA.002.05.1.1
CTCTTCCCCACGCGCGGCAAATGCGCCAGACTCGGGCATCGACAGGGTTTCGATGCCCCTGTCGCGGGAGGGGTCGTTCATGAATTTCGTGTTCTTCTCGCCGCATTTTCCCGCCAACGGCGCGGATTTCTGCGACCGTTTGAAGAAGGCCGGGGCCAGGGTGCTCGGTATCGGCGACGCGCCCTATGACGCGCTCGACGCCAAGCTGAAAGCAGCCCTTTCGGAATATTACCGCGTCGCCAACATGGAAGACTACGATCCGGTGTTTCGGGCGATGGGGCATTTCGTCCATAAATGGGGCCGTATCGACCGTTTTGAATCGCTCAACGAACATTGGCTTGAGCTGGAAGCCAACATACGCACCGACTTCAACATCTACGGCACCAAGCTCGATTTCGTGAAGAACCTGAAGCGCAAGAGCCGCATGCGTGCCTTCTTCCGCAAGAGCGGCGTCGACACCATCGCGCAGCGCAAATGCTCCGACCGTGCCGGGGCCATGACTTTCATCCGGCGCGTCGGCTACCCCGTCGTGGTCAAGCCCGACAGCGGTTCCGGCGCATCGAACACCTTCAAGATCTCCAACGCCAAAGAGCTCGACCAGTTCTTCCGGGACAAGCCCGAGGACGTGACCTTCGTCATGGAGCAGTTCATCGAGGGGCTGGTGGTGACCTTCGACGGGCTGGTCAACCGCGACGGCGAGGTGGTGCTGGCGGCCAGCCACCGCTACGACCAGAGCGTCATGGAGGTGGTCAACAAGGACCGCCATATGAGCTACACCTGCTTTCCCAGGATCAGCCCGGCGGTCGAGGAGGCCGGCCGCAAGATCCTGAAAGCATTCGACGTGCGCGAACGCTTCTTCCACATCGAGCTGTTCGAGACCAAGGACGACCGGGTCATCGCGCTGGAGGTCAACATGCGCCCGCCCGGCGCCTGGATGACCGATGCGATCAACTACACGTTCGACATCGATGTCTACGCGGCATGGGCCGACATGGTGGTCAGGGATGCCGCCGGCGGCCCTTACGAGGGGAAGTATTTCACCGCCTATGCCAGCCGCAAGCGACGCCTCCACTATTTGCACAGCCATGAGGACGTGCTAGCCGCGCAGCGTGACAAGATCGTCCACCATCAGGCCATCGAAGAGGTTTTCAGCCGCGCCATGGGAAATTACGCCTACCAGATGCGCTCGAAGGACGAAGCAGCGTTGCGTGCAGCGGTCGCGTACATCCACGCTGAAAAGGCGTGAGGCGATGGACATTTCCTATCACAAGAATTTCTCGAGCCAGCTCGGCCGCGACATGGAATACAAGCGCTACGGCCATGCCGGCCGGCCGGTGGTGGTGTTCCCGACCTCGCAGGGCCGGTTCTACCAGTTCGAGGATTCCGGCGGGGTGGGCGCACTGGCCGAATTCATCGACACCGGCCGCATCCAGCTGTTCACGGTCGACGGCGTCGATTCTGAATCCTTCTTCGACAAGCATGCCGACGCCGCCCACCGCATCGCCCGCCACGAGGCCTATTTCCGCTATGTGCGCGAGGAGGCGCTGCCGGACTTCCTGTCCACAGCCGAGCAGGCCAATGGCGGGCGCAAGCTGAAGCCGCTGTTCTCGGGCTGTTCGATGGGCGGCTATCACTCGTCGAACTTCGTCTTCCGCTTTCCTGAACTCGCCAGCGGCGTCATTGCCCTGTCGGGCGTCTATTCGG
>NZ_RZQI01001107.1:0-1703 GCF_003998335.1 Mesorhizobium sp. M7A.F.Ca.CA.002.05.1.1
CGCCAACACGATCAACGTCTCGACGCCGATCGAGCGGACCAGCCTGCGTTGAACTTCCGTCGATCCCGCCTCGGCCGATGCGGTGAGTTTCCAGCGATTGACGGCAGCAAGCGTGAACAGAAAGACCAGCAGCCCCAGCTTGATAAGCAGCAGCCTTCCATAGGCGGTCTCGACCAAAGCCGCGGGTGTCTGCACCTGGATGACGGCAAGCACGGAGCCGGCAGCGGCAAGCACGGCCCCCCCGGGCAGGATCCCCCAAAAAAACCGCCGCAGGAATGGCGTGGCCCCCGCCGATTGCCCCTTCAGCGCCAGCCCGAGTGGGATCAATGCGCCGGCCCACAACGCGATGCCGACGCGGTGCAGGAACACCATCGGCCGCGTCAGCCATTGCGGCTCGGCGGCACTGGCATGGCCGCTGGCGGCAAGGGCGACCCCCACCCCGGCCAGGCCGGCCAGCGCCGATGGTTTGGCGGTGGCGCGGGGACCGGCCAGCGACAGCAGGCCAAGGCCCAGCGCGATCAGCGCGACCAGCACTGTCCAGCCGAAACTGGTGTCGAGCCCGGTCCGCCAGACGACCGATTGTGCCAGATGGGAGAGCGGCGCCCCCAATGCGTCCAGACCTTGCAAGCCGAGCGACAGGCACGACGCGACCAGCCCGCTCAGGATTGCAGCTGCAACGAAGCGCTGCCCGGCACGGCCACTTCCGGCCAACCAGGCAAGCGCGAAGGCGCCGCCAACGCCGAGGAAAAGGCCGACGTAGAGAAAGATTTTGCCCGTCCAGATAGCCGACCGCAACGGCCAGTCGACGGCTTCGGATACGGCGGGCGGCTCGCTGGGCGCGCCGATGGAAAACAGCAGCGATCCGCCGACGGGATGACCGTCTGCGGAGATGACGCGCCAGCTCAAGACATGCGTGCCGGACTTGAGTAGCTGCGGATTGTCGATCTCGACGGTCTGGTCGCTGAGCCGGAATGACGTTAGCGGAACCGGCTTGCCGTCGGGCTTCACCAGCGTCAGCACCAGAGGCGAGACCGGCTCGCTGAAGGTCAGCGAGAACTGCGCCGGCCCCTGTGCCAGCACCGCGCCGTCGGCCGGGTCGGTCTTGATCAGCGCGGCATGGGCAAAGGCCTGATCCGACACGGCAAGGCCGGCAAGAAACACGATCACGGCCAACAGGCCGGCGGCAAGCCGGCCGGCGCGTTGGCCGGTCATGGAAGCCGTTTGCAGGAGGGAGGTCGTGCCCATGTCACCGCCACGAAAAGGAGCGGCGCGCTCGAAAGGGCGCGCCGCCTGGGAGATCATTTCTTCGGCAGCAGCTTGATGCCGGGTGCCGGGCTTTCCAGCGCGTCTTCATCCTGCCCTGCCGCCGGGATCTCGATCCAGCGATCGGCGGCGCCGTCGCATTCCTGCACCACCGGGAAGTAGAGTTTTTGGCCCGCCGGCAGATCCGCCGTCAACGTCGCGCGGAAGACAAACTCGTCGTAGAATTCGTCCGGCAGGCTGCCAGCGCTCCAGTCGACTTCCTTGACCCCGTCGGCAACCGCCTGACCGTAGAGCTGGTAGGATTTCTCGTACTTGCCCTTCTTGGTCTGCAGCGTCCAGCCTGGCTTCGGCATCGGCTTCACCGCGATCACCCCTTCCGGAATCTGCACGCGCACGGCGGTCGTCGCCTTGCCTTCGCAGCCATGCGGCACGCGCAGAAC
>NZ_RZQI01001108.1:0-1702 GCF_003998335.1 Mesorhizobium sp. M7A.F.Ca.CA.002.05.1.1
GGCCGGGGCGTCATAGCCGTCCACCTTGCGATGCAGAAAATTGTCCGATCCGGCGTAGCGTATGTCCTGGCGGATCGAGGGATCGACATCGGCGAGCCGGACGAAGCCGGCGGGCAGGGCATCGGCCAAAGCGGGGAGGGTGGTTGCCGCGACAAGGATTGTTGCTGCCAGTGCCGAGGCTGCCGACAAGAACGGATTGCGCGAGGGGTGCCTCGGAACAGGCATGGGTGAGTATCCTGCTATCTGCCGAGCGTCCGGAAAGCCAATTCCATGAATCTCTTGGCGCGATCTATTCGACGAACACCTTCACACTCGCCGCACGCCCTGCGGCGTCGATGACGGTCAGCGTCGAATAGCCGGCGCCGTCGGGCTGCCAGGTCGCGGTGCGGCGACGATCGATGCCTGCCAGCGGCTTGCCGTTGGCGAGCCAGCGGAACGGCGCACGGCCGCCTTGCAGCTTCAGCACCAGTGGCGAGGCGTCGGCCGAATTGGTGCCGAGATCGACGCGGGCGCCGTCAGGCGGGAAGATGATGGTCGGTGCGGGTTCGCTCACCGTCGCCTGCACCAGGCCATCCGACCCGGCGCCGAAGCGGGCGAGCGTCACCGGCAGGTCCTCGCGTCTGGGGCTGAACATGCCGGGCGGTTTGCCCGGCAAGGGGACGGTGGCGAGGCCCGAGCGGACAAAACCCTCGAACAGGATGGGAGCGGCCGAGACATAGCCGGAAAGGCCGGGCACCGCGCCGGCATCGGGGCGGCCGACCCAGACGCCCAGCACGTAGCGGCCGTCGAAGCCGACCGACCAGGCGTCGCGGTATCCGTAGGACGTGCCGGTCTTGTAGGCGATGCCGCGCTGCAAGGCCCCCTCGGGCGGCTTGACGCCTGACAATATGTCGATGATCTGCCAGTTGGCCTGACCGTCGAGGATGGTGGCGCTGGTGCGCTCGGCATCGGCAGGCTCGGTGCCGTCATGCAGCGTGTGCGTCTTGCCGCCATTGGCGAGCCCTGTGTAGAGCTGGACGAGGTCGCGCAATGTCACCCCGACGCCGCCAAGACCGATGGCCAGGCCCGGGGCTTCGTTGACCGGCAGTATGGGGCTGACGCCGGCCTGGCGGAAGCGCGCCATCAGCCGCGTTGGCCCGACCGCGTCGAGCACGCGGATCGCCGGCACATTGAGCGACAATTGTAGCGCTTGCCGGATGCTGACATCGCCCTGGTAGCCCATGTCGAAATTCTTCGGCCGGTAGCCGGAGAAATCGACGGGGCTGTCGTCGATCAGCGTTTCCTGCGCCACCAGGCCCTGTTCGAAGGCCAAACCGTAGATGAAGGGCTTTAGCGTCGAGCCTGGCGAGCGGACGATCTTTGTCATGTCGATCCAGCCGGAGCGGCTTGCGTCGAAGAAATTGGCCGAGCCGACTTCGCCAAGGATGTCGCCGGTGCGGGAGTCGGCCAGCACCATAGCGACCGACAGGCGGGGGCCGAGCTTGGTGGCCGCGTCCCTCGCCACCTGTTCCAGCCCCTCCTGGACGCTCTTGCGGATCGTCAGCTGCAAGGGCTGACCGGGGACGGCCTTGGGCAACATCGCATAGGCGGCGTGCGCGGCGAGCGCCGGCAGCGTGCGGCGCAGGTCCGAGACATCGTCGAGGGAGGCCCGTGCGGCCTCGCGCTCGCCGAGCAGGCGGGAGGAGACCATTCGGGTCAGCAC
>NZ_RZQI01001109.1:0-1699 GCF_003998335.1 Mesorhizobium sp. M7A.F.Ca.CA.002.05.1.1
CCCGAGGTGCGCGTCGTGCCGATCGGCAACCTCCTGATGCGCGGGCTTGGTTCGCTTGTCATGCTGATCCTGGTCATGATCTTCAGGCCGCACTTCGCCTTTCTCGGTTCGACGGCGGCGGACCAGATCGTCAATGCCCACATCCTGTTCAATGTGCTGATCCTGCTCGCCGGCCTGCCGCTGGCAGGGTTTGTCTACCGCGCTTCGGAGAAGATCGTCGCACTTGGCATCAAGCCCGTGCCGGCCGCCTCGCTTGACGTCGTCGAGCTGTCCGCGCTCAACGAAAGCGCGCTCGACGTGCCGAGCCAGGCGCTTGCCAATGCCACCCGCGAGGTGGTGCGGGTCTGCGAGACGATCGAGATCATGCTCAAGCGCATCATCGAACTCTATGAAAGCGCCGACGCCGACAAGATTAAAGCGCTGGCCGCACTCGACGACCGCGTCGACCGCAAGCACGCCGCGATCAAGCTCTACCTCGCCAAGTTGACCAGGAACGCGCTGACCGAGGACGAGGCGCTGCGCTGCCAGGAGCTGATCGGCGCCTGCGTCAAGCTGGAGCAGGTCGGCGACATCATCGTGCGCAACATGCTGGTGCATGTGAAAAAGAAGTTCGAGCGCGGACTGGAATTCACCGACGAGGGCTGGGCCGAGCTGTGCGCCTTCCATAGCTCGGTGCTGGCCAATGCGCGGCTTGCCTTCAACGTTCTGGTGTCGCGCGATCCCGAGACCGCCCGCCAGTTGGTGCTGGAAAAAGACCGGCTTCGCGACCGCGAAAAAGAAACCAGCGCCAGCCATTTCGTGCGCCTGCGCGACGGCACTGCCAAGAGCGTCGAGACCAGCTCGATCCATCTCGACACCATCCGCGACCTGAAGCAGATCAATTCGCTGCTGGCCTCGATGGCCTATCCGGTGCTCGAAGAGCGCGGTCTGCTGACTGGATCCAGGTTGAAGGCGAGCTGAGAAGCAGCCGATCTCCCCCCTCGTGAGGGAGATTGGCACTTCATCGCCTCGCGCCCCCACTGAAGAAAACCTAAACTCGCGACAAAAATTTCTGGATTGCCCGCGACGCTCATCCGTGGTTTGAGGCCGTTCCAGCTAAGGCTTCCCCATGTCGCTTCCGCTCATTGCGCTGTTCATCGCCGCCTTTGCCTTCGGCACCACTGAATTCGTCATTGCCGGCGTGCTGCCGCAAGTGGCGGAAGGGCTCGGCGTCTCGGTTCCCTCGGCCGGCTATCTCGTCTCCGGCGATGCCTGCGGCATCGCCATCGGCGGTCCACTGCTGGCGCTCGCCACCAAGTCGCTGTCGCGCAAGAGCCTGCTGCTCGGCCTCGCCATCGCCTTCACCATCGGCCAGGCGGCTTGCGCGCTGGCGCCCGACTTCACCTCGATGCTACTGTTGCGCATTGCCGTGGCGGTCGCGCATGGCGCCTATTTCGGCGTCGCCATGGTCGTCGCCGTGGGTCTCGTGCGCGAGGACCAGCGCGGCATGGCTGTCGCCGTCATCCTGTCTGGCCTCACCGTCTCCAACGTCATCGGCGTGCCGGCCGGCACCGCGATCGGCAACATCTGGGGCTGGCGCGCCACCTTCTGGGTGATGTGCGCGCTCGGCGTGGCGGCAACGCTTGCCATGGCAGCCCTGTTGCCGCGCACCACCGGCTCATCGGCCAGGCCTGCCGGTTTCGCCCGCGAGGTCCGTGTG
>NZ_RZQI01001110.1:0-1695 GCF_003998335.1 Mesorhizobium sp. M7A.F.Ca.CA.002.05.1.1
CAGCGTGTCGTCGGCATCGAATCCGATCGTTGTCAGTTTGCCGTTGGGCCGCATTCAATTTCTCGATTAAGATTTGGGGGCCTCGATTGAAGTGGGACGGCCGAAACTAAGCCGATTGGCGTGATTTTCAACCGCGCCGGCCAATGCCCGACGCGGCTCCCCTTCCCTTCCATAGGAGGGCACGGCTATACTCCACAATCCGCAACCCAATCTGGTGAATGATGCCGCCTGCAAAAAAGGAAGTCCGTCCGTCGAGCCGCGGAGGACGCGCCCGCACGCCTGCCTTCGTGAAAAACCAACGAGGCGTCAAGAACTGGAAGGAAGTCAGCGCCTGGCTGGAGTGGCGCGGCATCGAGGACATCGAGTGCATCACGCCCGATCAGGCAGGCGTTGCGCGTGGCAAGATGATGCCATCGAAGAAATTCACCTCCAACACCTCGCTGGCGCTGCCGTCGGCAGTCTTCATGACGACGATTTCCGGCGGCTACCCCGAGGATGGCAACGGCTTCCATTACCCGGAAGATGACGGCGACCTCAAGCTCATGCCCGACCTGTCGACGCTGACGGTGGTGCCTTGGGAAGAAGACCCGACGGCCGCGGTCATCTGCGACCTCGTCCACCAGGACGGACGCTCGGTCGAGTTCACGCCGCGCAATGTGTTGAAACGTGTGGTGGCCGCCTATGACAAGCTCGGCCTGAAGCCAGTGGTGGCGCCCGAGATCGAGTTCTACCTGGTGCGCAAGAATCCCGATCCGGACTATCCGCTGACCCCGCCGGTCGGCCGGTCGGGACGCGCGATCGGTGGCGGCGCCGGCTATTCGATCGCCGGCGTCAACGAATTCGACGAACTGATCGACGACATCTACCATTTCTCCGAAAGCCAGGGCCTGGAGATCGATACGCTGATCCACGAGGAGGGCGCCGGGCAGTTGGAGATCAACCTGCGCCACGGCGACCCGATCGAACTGGCCGACCAGGTGTTCATGTTCAAGCGCACCATTCGCGAGGCAGCACTCAAGCACGAGATCTATGCCACCTTCATGGCCAAACCGATCCAGGGGCAACCCGGCTCCGCCATGCACATCCATCAGTCGATCATCGACAAGAAGACCGGACGGAACATCTTTTCGGCCGCTGACGGCTCGGAAACCGACGACTTTTTCCACTTCATCGGCGGCATGCAGAAGCATGTGCCGAACGCACTTGTGATGTTCGCGCCCTATGTCAATTCTTACCGCCGGCTGACGCAGGCGGCGTCGGCGCCGGTCAACAACAAATGGGGCTATGACAACCGCACCACGGCGTTTCGTGTGCCGCGCTCGGATCCCGCGGCGCGGCGCGTCGAAAACCGCATCCCGTCCTCCGATGCCAACCCCTATCTGGCGCTGGCGGCATCGCTTGCCTGCGGGCTGATCGGCATCACCAACAAGATCAAGGCCGAGCCTCCCGTCCTGACCACCGCCAATGCCGACGAAATCGACCTGCCGCGTGGCCTGCTCGAAGCCGTCGACCTGTTCGAGGGCGACGAGGAACTCTGCGCGCATCTGGGCAAGTCCTTCGCCGCCACCTATGCGGCGATCAAGCGGGCGGAGTTCGAGACCTTCATGGAAGTGATCAGCCCGTGGGAGCGGGAGTATTTGTTGCTGAATGTTTAGGGGAGTAGGGGAGTAGGGGAGTAGGGGAGTAGGGGAGTAG
>NZ_RZQI01000110.1:0-10939 GCF_003998335.1 Mesorhizobium sp. M7A.F.Ca.CA.002.05.1.1
ATCCAGGTAGGCCCACAGTGCCACGCCGCATTCGAGGCGATCGTTTCGAAACTCGGGCGCGTCGACACGCTTATCAATTGTGCCGCGATCTACCCTCGCCGCCCGCTCCTCGAAATCACCGACGCCGACTGGGATGCCTCCAACGGCATCAACATCAAGGGCACCTACCACATGATGGTGGCGGCGGTTCGCCACATGCAATCGCAGGAGCCGAAGAGCCACGTCCGCGGCCGGATCGTGAACCTGACCTCGGTCGACGCCTTCAAGGCGCATCCGCAGAACGCTCACTATGCGGCGACCAAGGCCGCCGTCGTCAGCCTTACCCGATCCTTTGCCCATCACGTGGCGAAGGACGGCATTCTGGTGAATTCGGTGGCGCCGGCCGGCATGGCGACGGAGAAGGCGAAAGCGCTCGGCTTCCTGGAGGAACTGGCCAAGGCGAGCCCGCTCGGCCGCGGTGCCGAGCCAAAGGAGATTGCCGAATGGGTGCTGATGACGGGCAGCCCCAAGAACACTTACATGACCGGTGAAAACGTAATTGTTTCAGGTGGTTACATATACGCCTAAGTCTCTTTCGCCGCGGGCGACTGAACTCTGGCAGTGCATGACCGAGGCAGTGCATGACCGACCGGGCCACAAGCAGGGAAAGGAACGGAATTTCGATGACCGGCAAGCTGCGCCTTCCCTCGCTGAATGCTCTGCGCGTGTTCCACGCGGTCGCGCAGCACAAGAGCTTTCGGCAGGCGGCGGATGAATTGCTGGTCACGCCGCAGGCCGTCGGACAGCAGATCAAGCTTCTGGAGGATACGCTCCAGGTAACGCTGTTCGAGCGTAAGGGCCGGTCGATCGAACTGACCGAGTCGGCCATTCTTCTGTCGCACTATGTCAAAGCCGGCTTCAACGAGTTTGCCGAAGGCGTTCGCCGCGTCACCAAGTCGAACTATCGGGACCGCATCAACCTGAATGCGAGCCCATACTTCGCCACGCATTATCTCCTGCCGCGGCTTTCGTTGTTCCGGGAAATCTTGCCGGGCGCGGACCTGCGCCTGACGACCATGGTCGACCTGCCCGATTTCGGGCGCGACGATATCGATATGACGGTCCAGTGGGGCTACGGCAACTGGTCCGACTATGAAACCACGTTGCTGGTGCCGGATCCGAAGATCATCTGCTGCACGCCGGCGATCGGCGAAAGGATCAAGTCGGCGCATGATCTGACACAGTTCACGTTGCTCGACACCGTCAAGTCGAAGCGTCTGTGGCCGGACATATTGCGCCACCTTGGCGTGGAACTGACGGATGGCGACCGCAGCATCAGCTTCGACGACGCCGCGACCATGCGCCGGGCGACCTTGCAAGGCATAGGTGTGGGCTTGGTTTCCGTCATCGATGCCGAGGAAGATTTCCGGGCGGGCACGCTGGTCGCGCCGATCGGCCGCGACGCCATTGCCGACATGAAGCCGGAGGAAGTCCCGGGCTTCTATCTTGTCGTCCCACGCGGACATCTGCGCGTGAAGGCGGTCGCGGCACTTCACCGATGGCTGGCTCAGCAGGATTGGCGCGGCGACCTCACGATTTCCTCGTTACCGAAACCGGCCCCGCTTTCCGACTAGAAGCGGCTTCGAGACCGAGGCCTGAAAGACGCCTTTCGGGCCTCCAACAACAAGAAACCAAACAACCTCAAACAGTGGAGACGGAACATGAAAATGATGAAATGGGGGGCTTCGGCCCTGGCCCTTGGCCTCGTGCATTTTGCGGCGCCGGCGGAAGCCGCCGGCGGCAAGACGCTCGAAACCGTCAAGGCACGCGGCATGCTGAACTGCACCGGCCATGACGGCTCCTATCTCGGCTTCGCCGAGGTGGACGACAAGGGCAACTGGAAGGGCATGGACATCGACCTCTGCAAGGCGGTGGCCGCGGCCGTGTTCGGCGACCCTGCGAAGCTGAAAGTCGTTCCTATCAGCTGGGCCCAGCGCTGGCCGGCCCTGCAGTCCGGCGATGTCGACATCATCGTCAAGGCCTCGGGCGGCACGCTCAGCCGCGACACCGAACTTGGGCTGCAGTTCTCCATGTCCTACTATCTCGGGACCACCAAGGTGATGGCGCACAAGGAGCTGAACCTCAAGTCGCTCAAGGATGCCGCAGGCGGCACGATCTGCATTCCCGCCGGCACCTCGCAGGAACAGCAGGTCGCTGCCTATACTGCCAAGCTCGGCATCAAGCTCGAACCGGTGCTCATCGAGAAGACCGAGGAGCTCGAGCAGGCCTATTTCTCGGGACGCTGCGATCTTTATGCGCAGTGGGGTCCGACACTGGCCATTGCGCGCATCGCCAAGAGCAAGGTCGACGACCATGTCATCCTGCCCGACGTGCTCGCCGTCGAGCCTGAAGTCATGATCATGCGGCAAGGCGACGACAACTGGGTCGACATCGCCAACTGGACGCTGAGCACGCTGATCTTTGCCGAGCAGGAAGGCATCACCTCGAAGAACGTCGACGAGATAAAGGCCAAGCCGACTTCACCGCAGGTCGCCAAATTCCTCGGCGTCACGCCAGGCATGGGCAAGGGTCTCGGGCTCTCCGACGACTGGGCCTACAAGGTGATCAAGAACGTCGGCAACTACGGCGAAATCTTCGATCGCGATCTCGGCAAGGACTCGCCCTACAAGATGGATCGCGAACTGACCAATTTGTGGAACAATGGCGGTGTCCTGTTCCCGCTGGTTGTTGATTGATCCGTTCTGAACGCATCCCGCTCCAGGTCCCGCCCGGCTCCCGCCGGGCGGGACCGCGCGGCAATTCGGGAAGGATTTCTGAATGGTCAGCCTGCTGAGAAATCAAAAAGTCCGCAACGCACTGTTGCAGATCCTGTATGTCGGCTCGATCGCCGCGATGGTGCTTGCCGGCATTGTGATCGCCAGACAGAACCTGGCGGCGCAGGGGATCACCTCCGGATTCGACTTCCTGTTCAAGTCGACGGGCTGGGACCTGAACTTCTCGCTGCTGCCCGCCACGGCCAACGACCCTTATTGGTGGTACTTCCTCATCGGGATCATCAATACGCTGTTTCTGGGAACCGTCGGCCTGACGCTGGCGACGATCGTCGGAACGATCGTCGGCCTGGCGCGGACATCCTCGAACGAATTGGCCCGGCTGCTCGGCCGCACCTATGTGGACATCTTCCGAAACATCCCGCTGATCCTCCAGGTTTTTTTCTGGTATGCCGTCATCACCCATCTGCCGACGCCGCGCGCCGCGCATGAGGGATGGGGCTTTCTCCTCACCAGCCGGGGGCTTTACATCCCGTTCCCCAATATCAGCAGCGCCGCGCTCGCTGCGGCGACATTGGCTGTGATTGCCGCCATCGCGCTGCCGATCTGGCTGGGCAGGACATCGCGCCTCAGCCTGCCGGTCGGCCAGCGTGGCGGCATTCAGCTTGCCGGCACGGCGGCGGCACTTGCCTGCGCGGCCATCGTTCTGGTGGCCGGCCGCCTGGCCGACTCGCCGCTACTCGATTTTCCGGCGCTGCAAGGTCTCAATCTGCGAGGCGGCCTGCGCATTCCGCCGGAGTTTGCGACACTGGCCATCGCGATCGCCATCTATGGCGGCTCCTACATCGCCGAGATCGTGCGCGGCGGGTTCAAGGCTGTCGGCAAGGGCCAGGTCGAGGCGGCTCTTTCCCTGGGCCTCGGCCCGTGGCGGGTCTTCATGCTGGTGCGGCTGCCGCTGGCACTACGCGCCATGCTGCCAATCCTCGCCAACCAGTATGTCTGGCTGATGAAGGCGACCACAATGGGCATCGCGGTGGGCTTCACCGATTTCTTCATGATCGTGGCGCTGACGATCAACCATTCCGGCCAGACAATCGAAGCGATCGGCATCCTGATGGCTGGCTTCCTCGTCATCAACCTCAGCCTCGCCGCCATCTTCAACCGCATCAACAAAGCAATCGCCCTCAAGGGCAACCAGTTGAGGGGGTGAGGGATGGAAATGGTCGTTGTCGCCCCTCCTGCCATTGGCAAGATCGAGGATCTGAGGCGGCGCTTCTTTGCGACGCCCCTGCAGGCATTGCTGTCGCTGGCTTCCCTGGCGGTCATGGTCTTCCTGGCCTGGAAGCTCCTGAATTGGGCGGTTTTCTCGGCCGTCTTCACGACGAGCGGCGGACCCGAAGCCTGCCAAGCGGCGGCGGGAGCCTGCTGGTCGGTCATTGCCGCGCGATGGCGCATCATCCTGTTCGGCCTCTATCCCTATGACGAGCAGTGGCGGTCGGCCCTGGCTTGCCTGATCGTCGTGGTCATGACGGTGCTAAGTTGCGTTCCAGCCTTCTGGACGGGTCGCCGCATCGCACTCGTATGGGGAGCCGGAACGGCGCTTTTCTACGTGCTGATGAAGGGCGGCGTGCTTGGTCTGCCCTATGTCGGCGAGGAGGCCTGGGGCGGACTGGCGCTGACCCTGTTCATCTTCGTGACCACCTGCCTGATCGGCTTCCCGCTGGCGATCTGCCTGGCGCTGCTGCGCCGCTCCGGCCTGCCATGGATTTCCCGCACCACTGGCCTCATCATCGACGGGGTGCGTTCATTGCCTCTGATCTCGATCCTGTTCACCTTCGCCATCGTGCTGCCGTTCGCACTGCCGCAATGGCTGGTGGGCGACAAGCTGTACCGGGTGATCCTGGGCTCGGCCCTGTTTTTTTCCGCCTACCAGGCGGAGATCGTCAGGGGTGGGATGCAGGGCGTTCCCAGTGGGCAAGAAGAGGCAGCCATGGCGCTTGGCATGCGCTATTGGCAGCGCGTCGGCCGCATTCTTCTACCGCAGGCCATGCGCAATGCGCTGCCGGCGACGATCAACCAGTTCGTGATCTCGTTCAAGGAAACTTCGCTGGTGATCATCGTCGGCTTCTTCGAGATCCTGGCCTCCGGCAATGCCGCCTACGGCACCGGCGAGTGGCGCTTCGCCTATGTCGAGGTCTATGCCTTCATCGCCTTCATCTACTTCATCTTCGTGTTCAGCCTGTCCCGCTATGGCGCTTTTCTCGAGCGCCGTATGTCGGTCGGCGAACGATAGGGGGCGTTTACGTGATTTCAGGAAACTCGCCCCGATCCAGCGGCCCCGCGGTGCTGATCGAAAATCTCGACAAATATTACGGGACATTCCAGGCGCTGCGAAAGGTGAGCTTGTCCGTGGATCGCGGCGAGAGGATCGTCGTCTGCGGCCCGTCCGGCTCCGGCAAGTCCACCATGATCCGCTGCATCAACCGTCTGGAGCAGCACAATGGCGGCCGGATCACCGTGCTCGGCACCGAGCTCAACGACGATGTCGGCAACATCGACGGGATCAGGCGGGAAGTCGGCATGGTGTTCCAGCACTTCAACCTGTTTCCACACATGACGGTGCTGGAGAACTGCATGCTCGCGCCCATGATCGTACGCAAGGTGCCGCGCGCGGATGCCGAGGCGACCGCCCGGCGCTATCTGGAGAAGGTACGCATTCCCGAACAGGCGATGAAGTATCCCGGTCAGTTGTCCGGTGGCCAGCAACAGCGGGTCGCGATAGCGCGTGCCCTTTGCATGCAGCCCGAGATCATGCTGTTCGATGAGCCGACCTCTGCGCTCGACCCGGAAATGATCGCGGAAGTGCTCGACGTCATAGTCACGCTCGCCTCCGAAGGCATGACAATGATCTGCGTCACGCATGAGATGGGTTTTGCGCGCCGGGTTGCCGACCGGGTAATTTTCATGGATGGAGGCGAGATCGTCGAACAGGCGCCTCCCGATGAATTCTTCACCTCCTCCCGCAACGAGCGCACGCGGCAGTTCCTGTCGCAGGTGCTTGGTCACTGATCGATGCAACGATCCCGCGTCAGGCCGCAGCCATGTCCGTGACTGATCCCGTCACCGCCTTGCGCGATATGCTCGGACCGAAAGGATGGCTTTCGGGCAGCGATGCCAGGCCCTATCAGCGCGATTGGCTCGATCGCTACGGCGTCGCGGCTCTGGGCGTGGCCAGGCCTGCGGACACCTCCGAAGTGGCCAGTGTCGTAAAGACATGCCACGCGGCCGGTCTGGCGGTCGTGCCGCAAGGCGGCAACACCGGGCTTTGCGGCGGCGCCGTCGCCGATCGGCCGGATGCGGTGATCGTTTCGCTTTCGCGCATGACGGCGATCGGCAAACCGGACTTGGACAGCGGCTCGATCCTCGTCGAGGGGGGAGCCGTGCTTGCCGCGCTGCACGAGGCGCTGGAACCGCACGGCCTGATGTTTCCGATGCATCTCGGCGCGGAAGGCAGCGCCAGGATCGGCGGCCTGGTCGGCACCAATGCCGGCGGCAGCCAGGCATTCCGGTATGGCATGATGCAAGACCTCGTGCTTGGCCTGGAGGTCGTGACCCCTGATGGGGCGATATGGAACGGGCTGCGCGCGGTGCAGAAAGACAATGCCGGCTACCAGTTGCGCAAGCTCTATTGCGGCGCGGAAGGAACGCTTGGCATCGTGACGCGCGCGATCCTGCGGCTCTACCCGATGCCGCGGCGGCAGGCGAGCGCGCTTGTCGTCATGTCCGATTTCGCCGCGGCGATTTCGTTTGGCACCTTTCTGCGGGGCGAGGTGGGGGAATTCCTGACCGGGCTCGAGTTCTTCTCCGACATCGGGCTGGGACTGGCCCTCAAACACCTGC
The DNA here is from genome assembly GCF_003998335.1 of Mesorhizobium sp. M7A.F.Ca.CA.002.05.1.1. Lineage (NCBI taxonomy): Bacteria > Pseudomonadati > Pseudomonadota > Alphaproteobacteria > Hyphomicrobiales > Phyllobacteriaceae > Mesorhizobium > Mesorhizobium sp. M7A.F.Ca.CA.002.05.1.1. The sequence goes on from NZ_RZQI01000110.1 coordinate 6,672, forward strand.
CCGACCTCGCCTACCAGTTGGAGGCACGCGGCGAGGTCTATGTGCTGGTCGAACTGGCATCGGGCGCCCCCCGCGTTCCGCTCGACGAGATACTGGCTTCGGCGCTGGAGTGGGGCATGGAGCAAGGCCTGGTGCTGGACGGAGCATTGGCGGCGACGGGCGCGCATCGCGCACAATTCTGGCGGCTGCGAGAGGAGCAGCCGGAAGGACAGAGGCTGGAAGGAGAGCAGCTGAAGCACGACATCTCGGTGCCTCCGGGCGCTATCGCCCGTTTCGTCGAGGCCGGCGCAGAGATCTGCGACGACATTCTTCCCGGCGTGCGGATAAACCCGTTCGGGCATCTCGGCGACGGCAACATCCACTACAATCTGTCGCCGCCGGAAGGCCGCGCCGATTTTGACGGCAAGGCCGAGCGGTTCGCCGAGGCGCTATCGTCGCTCGCCACGCAAATGGGCGGCAGTTTCGCGGCCGAGCATGGACTTGGCCGCGCAAAGGTCGCCATGGCCGACCGAAACCGCAGTCCATTGGAACGCGAACTCATGGCGCGGCTCAAGGATGCATTCGATCCACGGGACACGATGAATCCGGGCGTGCTGGTGCGCGCTGCCCGGCAAAGAAAAACTTTCGAATAGACGGCATTTCTTGATTTCGCCCCGAACCGCCTGCGTGCACCTATGAACCGAAGGCAGGCTCGATCGACCTGCCGCCAAAGTGAGGATGTCGAAGCATGATCCGCAATGGCGGCCGCCTTCTCGTCGAGTGCCTGATCGGGCTTGGCGCGACCAGGAGCTTCGGCGTGCCCGGAGAAAGTTATCTGGCCGTCCTGGACGCGCTGCACGACACGCAGGGAAAGCTGGACTACACGCTTTGCCGCAATGAAGGCGGCGCGGCGTTCATGGCCTCGGCCTACGGCAAGTTGACCGGCTCGCCAGGCATCTGTTTCGTGACGCGCGGCCCAGGCGCCACCAACGCCAGCATCGGCGTTCACACGGCCATGCAGGACAGTTCGCCGATGATCCTGTTCGTCGGCCAGGTCGGCACCGACATGAAGGGCCGCGAAGCGTTTCAGGAAATCGACTACCGGTCGGTGTTCGGCACGGTCGCCAAATGGGCGGTCGAGATCGACGATGTCGCGCGCCTGCCCGAGATTGTGGCGCGGGCATGGACGACCGCATTGACCGGACGACCTGGTCCCGTCGTGGTCGCGCTGCCCGAGGACATGCTGACCACCATGACCGAAGCGGCTCCGCTCAGCGCACCGGCGGCCATTTTCGAGCCGGCGCCGGCGCCGGAAGCGATCGCTTCGGCCTTCAGGCTGCTGGCCAAGGCCGAGAGGCCGGTCCTGCTCATGGGCGGCGCCAACTGGACCGTGGACGGACGCGCGGCGCTACAGGCTTTCGCAGAGGTTTCCGACATCCCTGTCGTGGCGGCCTTTCGCTATCAGGACCAGTTCGACAACCATTCGCCGGTCTTTGTCGGCGAGGCCGGCGTCGGCATGGTGGCGCATGTCAAAGCCCTGCTCCGCGACGCCGACGTGATCCTGGCCGTCAATGTGCGTTTTGGCGAGATGACCACGGACGGCTATACGCTGCTGTCCGTGCCGGTGCCGCGCCAGAAACTGATCCATGTCCATGGCTCCGATCGCGAGATCGGCAAGACCTATGTGCCGGCTATCGGTATCCATGCCGGGCCGAACGCTTTTGCCCGGGCGTTGACGCCCGTCAAAGGCGGCTGGGCGGACTGGCGCGCCGCGGCCCGCAAAGCCTATGAAGGGACATTCGGCGCGCCCGTCCAGCCCGGCCCGGTGGACATGGTGGAGGTCAGCGCCTGGCTGCGCGCAAACCTGCCTGCCGACGTCATTCTCACCAACGGCGCCGGCAATTTCACCGTCTGGCCGAACAAGTTCTTCAAGTTCGGGCCGGACGCACGGCTGCTCGCCCCGCAGTCTGGCGCCATGGGCTACGGCCTGCCGGCGGCAATTGCCGCCAAGGTTGCGTTTCCAGAACGCACGGTCGTCTGCTTTGCCGGCGACGGCGACTTCCAGATGAATTGCCAGGAACTCGGAACCGCTATGCAGGCTGGCGCGCAGCCGATCGTGCTGATCCTCAACAACGGCATCTACGGCACGATCCGCGCCCATCAGGAGCGCCACTATCCGGCGCGCGTTTCGGGCACGTCGCTCGAAAACCCTGATTTCGTGACACTGGCTAAGGCCTATGGCTTCCATGCCGAGCGGGTCGAGGCGACGCGCGATTTCGCGGCGGCGTTCGATCGGGCGCTCGGATCCGTGACGGGAGCGGTCCTCGACATCGCCATATCTCCCGAAGCGCTGACGCCCCGACAGACCCTTTCCCAGATGCGTGACGCCGCGCTCGCTTCCCAGAAGGCCAAGGCATGACCTCCAAAGACGACATCCGTCTCGGCGCGGACATCGGCGGCACGTTCACCGACGTCGCGCTCGACCTCAGGGGAACGATCTTCTCCACCAAGGTATTGACCAATTACGCGGCGCCCGAGCAGGCGATCCTGGACGGCATTGCCGTCGTCACGCGCGATGCCGGTATCGCGCTTGCCGAGATCGGCATCATCATCCACGGCACGACGCTGGCGACGAATGCGCTCATCGAACGCCGTGGCGCCAAGACCGCACTGGTCACCACCGAAGGGTTCCGCGATGTCATCGAGATGCGGACCGAAAACCGTTTCGAGCAGTATGACCTCGACCTGCAGCTGCCGGCGCCGCTAATCCCGCGCGAGCACCGTTTCACGGTAAAGGGCCGGATCGGTGCGGAAGGCCAGGAGCTTCAACCGCTCGACGAAGCCGCCCTGGAAGGCATTGCCGACCGGATCGCGGCCGGCGGTTTCGGCTCCGTGGCGATCGGCTTCATCCATGCCTACACCAACCCTGATCATGAGCGCCGGGCACGCGCTATCCTGTCCCGCAAGCTTACCATCCCGATTTCGATCAGCGCCGAAGTCTCGCCGCAGATGCGCGAGTTCGAACGCTTCAACACGGTCTGCGCCAACGCCTATGTGCGGCCGCAGATGGCGGACTATCTCGCGCGTTTCCAGACTCGCTTGAAGGAGATGGGCGCCGAGTGCCCGGTCTTCATGATCCATTCGGGGGGCGGTCTGATCTCGGTAGAGACGGCCTCGGAATTTCCCGTGCGCCTCGTTGAGTCCGGCCCGGCCGGCGGCGCCATCTTCGCCGCCGACATCGCCAGGCGATTCGGCCTGGAAAAGGTCGTCTCCTATGACATGGGCGGCACCACTGCAAAGATCTGCCTGATCGAGGATTATGCGCCGCGCACCGCCAGAACCTTCGAAGTGGCGCGTACCTATCGCTTCTGCAAAGGTTCCGGCATGCCGATCTCCATTCCCGTGATCGAGATGATCGAGATCGGCGCCGGCGGCGGCTCGATCGCCTGGGTCGACGCCATGGGCCGCATCCAGACCGGTCCCGAAAGTGCCGGATCGGAACCTGGCCCGGCCTGCTACGGCCGCGGCGGCAGGCGCCCGGCCATCACAGATGCCGACCTGGTGCTCGGCAAGCTCGATCCCGACAATTTCGCCGGCGGCGCCATCAGGCTGGACTCGCCCGCATCCGAACAGGCGATCCTGCGCGATGTCGGCGAACGCCTGTCGCTCGATGCCATGGCGACGGCCTTCGGCATCTGCGAGGTGGTGGACGAGAACATGGCCAATGCCGCCCGCGTCCATGCTGTCGAAAACGGCAAAAACATTTCCGACAACGTGATGATCGCCTTCGGTGGCGCGGCCCCGCTTCACGCCGCAAGGCTTTGCGAGAAACTCGGCATCGACCAGTGCATCGTCCCCAAGGGCGCGGGCGTCGGATCGGCGATCGGCTTCCTCAAGGCTCCGTTCGGCTACGAAGCCCTGGCATCCCGGCTGACGCGGCTGTCGCAGTTCAAGCCGGCCGAGGCCAATGCTTTGCTCGATGACCTCAAAGTGTCAGCCGAAAGCTTCGTGCGGGCAGGGGCCAACGGTACGATCACATGCGAAATCACCGCCTTCATGCGCTACGCCGGCCAGGGCTGGGAAATCCCCGTGCCGCTGCCGGACGAGCCGTTCGGCAATGATGCCGCAACCACGCTCGAGGATTTGTTCCAGGCGAATTACCAACGCTTCTTCGGCCGCGCCATCGAAGGACTTGGCGGCCTGGAAATCGAGATCGTCACCTGGTCCGTGAAGGCGACGGATGTCCGGCCTGCTGTCGCCAGGCACGAGCTGATCACCGGCAAGCGGAC
>NZ_RZQI01001111.1:0-1691 GCF_003998335.1 Mesorhizobium sp. M7A.F.Ca.CA.002.05.1.1
GTCGTGTCCTACGCGCTGGGCCAGGGCTGGCGTACCGCTCTGCCGATGGCAATCGGCGTGGCGCTGGGCGACTTCACCGCGATGACCTTGTCGATGCTGGGTATCGGCGCGCTGCTGGCAGCTTCGGCTGGTGTCTTCACCATCCTGAAGCTGATCGGCGCCGGCTATCTGATCTATCTCGGCGTGAAACTGTTTCGCGCCGGCGGCGCGCTGAAAGCCGAACCGCGCACCGACGCGGTCTCCTCGGCCAAGATGATGGCGCACGCCTGGCTGGTCACCGCGCTCAACCCGAAAAGCATCACCTTCTTCGTCGCCTTTCTGCCGCAGTTCCTCGACCGGCACGCCGATTTCTGGACGCAGATGCTGATCTTCGAGACGACCTTCCTGGCGCTCGCCTTCGCCAATGCCTTTGGCTATGCGCTGATCGCCTCACGCGCACGCAACGTGGTGCGCAATCCCAAGGCGATCCGCATCTTCAACCGCACCGGCGGCACGCTGCTGGTCGGCGCCGGCATCGCCACGGTGGCGATGCGCTCCAGCAATTAGGCTCTCTGTCTGACCATGACCCCGAAACTGTTTTTCGGGATCATGGCCAGCCTTACCATTTGACGCTGAACCCCAGATTGCCTTCGAGGATCCGACGCTCGTCGCCGCCGAGATTGGTGGTGTAGTCGCCGGTGGCGAAGATGCTGACCTTGTCCGTCACCTTGGCGATCACACCGCCGCCGAACTCGAACGAGGTCGATCTGCCCTCGGTGGAGATATCGGTGGTGTCGAAATTGACATGGCTCGTGCCGCCGAAATCGTGCCAGATGTTGGCCTTGAGGTACGGCTGCAGCGCCATGCCATTGATCGTTGTTTCGCCTTGCAGCCGTGCGCCGAGCCGGCCGGTCACGTTGCCGTCGGTATCAAAGGAAACCGAAGCAAAGCGGTCCGATGCATCGTCGAGCGACAGTTGCTGCCAGACCAGTTGCGCCTGCGGTTCAAGCGTCCAGCCTTGCCCCAGCGCGATGGGATAGCCGCCTTCCAGCGAAGCGGTGACACCGGTCCCGCCGACGTCGATGCCGATGCCGCGCGACGATGTTGCGTCTCCGCCGAAGAAGGTGGCCATGAGGACGCCGTCCAGGTACCAGCCACCCTGACCGATCCGGGTCCAGTAGCCGCCGACGCTGGTGCCGTTGATATCCATGCTGCCGACGGACAGATTGTCCCAGCCCAGCGCCTGGCCGCGCACGTCGCCATTCATGCTGGCATAGGCGACGAACAGGCCGGCGCGATCGGTCTGGCCCGACGCGGTTTCGCGGCCGAACAGATCGAAGCCCGCCTGGAGGCCGAACAGGGTGCCGTCGAAGGACGGCGATACCGTTCCTGAATACGCCATCTTGCTGTCCTGACCGAAGATGCGGCCCCAGACCGGCGACAGCTCGGTGTTCGACAACAGGCTCTGCTCGCCGCGCCGTTCGTGGAAGGTGCCGAGCGTCGTCATCGCCAGATGTTCGGCGACCGGGGGCAAGGCGGAATAGACCGGAACCTCGATGCGATAGAGCAGGATCTCCTCGCCCGCCGCCGGTGTCGGCAGGTCAGGCACATCCGTTGGCACCACCGGTGGCGGCGGGGGCGGATCCGCAACTGGTGCCGGCGGTGGTGCCGGCGGCGGCCCGGGCCCCGGATCGGCGGCCTGCACCGGCGGG
>NZ_RZQI01001112.1:0-1689 GCF_003998335.1 Mesorhizobium sp. M7A.F.Ca.CA.002.05.1.1
GAATGTCGTCGTCCTGCATGACAAGAGCGCCTACGGACAGGGCGTGGCTGACGCCGTCAGGGCAACGATGAATGCCGGCGGCCTCAAGGAGGTCTATTATGACGGCATCAACGCTGGCGAGAAGGACTATTCGGCTCTCGTCACCAAGCTCAAGGATTTGAAAGCCGACGTTGTTTATTTCGGCGGCTACCATCCTGAAGCCGGCCTGATCCTGCGTCAGTCGGCGGAACAGAATCTGAAGTTCCAGCTGATCATGCCGGACTCCATCGCCTCGCCGGAATTCTGGCAGGTTGCCGGCCCGGCCGGCGAGGGCACCATGTTCGTCTTCCCGTCGGATCCGCAGGCAAAGCCGGAAGCCAAGGCAGCCGTCGAGAAGATCAAGGCCGGCGGTTTCGTGCCGGAGGGTTTCACGCTGTTCTCTTACGCCACCATCCAGGCTTTCGCCGAAGGCATCAAGCGTGCCGGCAGCGACGACCCGGCCAAGGTTGCCGAAGCGTTGAAGAACGGTACGCCGATCAGCACCGTTGTCGGTGATGTCACCTTCGACGAGAAGGGCGACCTCAAGAATGCCAGCTACGACATCAACCAGTGGCATGACGGCAAATACGCGCCGATCGCGCAGTAATCGCCACCCTGCGACTGGATGGCATAGAGAAATGGCCGGGTTCATCCCGGCCATTTTTTTGCTTCCCCTGTCGTGGCCTTCCGAACCGTCAGCTCACTGCTGTGGTCGCGGCGTTGTGCTCCTCGACGAACCGCACCAGCACCGTTCCGTCGGTGACCTGTGCGCCCTCTGTGGCGATCTCGGCGATCACGCCGTCATGCGGCGCGGCGATGGTGTGCTCCATCTTCATCGCCTCGAGGATCAGCAGCGGCTGGCCCTTGATCACCGTATCGCCTTTTCCCACGCGCACCAGCTTGACCAATCCCGGCATCGGCGCACGCAGGCTGCCGGTGCTTGCCGCCGCCTCATCGGCCCGTGCCAACGGGTCCGGCACGGCGAAGGTGTAGCCAACGGCGCCTTCGAACACGGTAATATGGCCTGGCCAGCGGGCGAGGCGTGGCGTGGCGCGAAAATCATGCGAATTGGTGTCGCCATAGGGCTTGTCCAGCGCGACCTGGAATCGTCCGTCCGCCCGCACCGAAACCTTCGCCGCGATATCGTCTTCGCCGAACTTCAGCCATGTGCGTCGCGCCACGCTGTGGAAATGGGCATAGCCGACAAGCGACGACCACGGATCGTCGGATGACGGGGTTGCGCCGGCACCGGAGGCCGCAAGAGCGGCGGCAGCAATGGTTTCGTCGCTCGGCGGCGGGACGGTCGCCAAGGTTTCTTGGTGTCTGCCAATCAGGCTGGTGTCGACATCGCCTGCAGCAAAATCCGGATCGGCGGCGAGAGCGGCAAGAAAGGCGGTGTTGACGGTCGAGCCGGCGATCTCGGTCCGGGATAGCGCCGCGCCAAGCGCTTCCAGAGCCCCCTGACGGTCCGTGGCGTGGACGATCAGCTTGGCAATCATCGGGTCGTAATAGGGCGAGATGGCGTCACCCGCCCGCACGCCGGTCTCTATGCGCATTGTGTCGCCTTCGGAGGCTGCGTCTGGAAATTTCAGATGATGCAGCGTGCCGGTCGCCGGCAGGAACCCTTTTGCCGCGTCCTCGGCATAAATGCGCGCCTCGAAGGCATGGCCG
>NZ_RZQI01001113.1:0-1688 GCF_003998335.1 Mesorhizobium sp. M7A.F.Ca.CA.002.05.1.1
ATCGAGGCGTATTCGGTGGTCCGGTAGTCGCCCCACCACACGCGTTTCTTCGCAACAGTCATGTCATGCCTCTTCGATGAACGGCCAGACCTAGCGCGGCGGAGGTTGTCTGTCGATCACCCGGCCGCGATAGCCTCGACCTCGACCTTGAATTCGGGTCGGGCAAAGCCGGAGACGATCATCAGCGTCGAGGCCGGCGCGGGGCTGGAAAACAGCCGGTCGCGGACATCCATATAGGGCCGCAGATGCGCGCGGTCGGTGACATAGGCGTTGATACGGATGATGTCGCGTAGGCCCAGCCCGGCTTCGCCGAGGATCGCTTCGATGTTGCGGAAGCAGAGTTCGGCCTGCGCGCCGGCCTCTTCGGGAATCTGGTCGTCCGCGGTTATGGCAACCTGACCCGAGCACAGCACCAGCCGCTTTCCAGGCGGTACCTCGACGCCGTGGCTGTAGCGGGCAAAGGGCGGCTTGATCGACTTCGGGGTGAGGAATCTGAACATGGCAATCTCCTGGGTGCCGCCAGCCTAAAGCCGGACCCATTACACCTTCAAGATGGCGGTGCATGTTGCCCGGGCGATTGTGGACAGCCGTTCAAAAAATAGGCACGATGCCTTTCGTACAGCATGACCCGTCCGCGCTTGGCATGGCAACGTCTTTCAAGCGGGCGGCCCCGGCGCCAGACGCCGGTGGCATGTGTCTTGCTTCTTGAATCTTTGGTGTCGAGCCTGGCGCGTGGCGCGCCGGAGCAAACAGAGGGTGGTGTGGATGTACGGAAAACAGAAGATCTCGGTGGCGGCGGTGGCCCTGCTTGCAGCCAGCACGCTGGGTGCTGCTGCGAATGAGAAAGTCACCTTCGGCACCAACTGGTTGGCCCAGCCGGAGCATGGTGGATATTATCAGTCCGTGGCGGACGGCACCTACGCCGCCTGCGGCCTCGACGTCACCATCATGCAGGGCGGTCCGCAGGTCAGCGGCCGACCGCTGCTGCTGGCCGGCAAGATCGATTTCTACATGGGCGGCAATCTGCTGTCGGCTTTCGATGCCGTCCAGCAAGGCATTCCCATGCGCGTGGTGGCGGCGGACTTCCAGAAGGACCCGCAGGTCATCATGTCCCACCCCGGCGAAGGGCTCGACAAATGGGAGGACCTGAAGAACGCCGACCAGTACATATTGGGCGACGAGGGCGTGCAGACCTTCTTCCAGTGGATGGTCATCGAACTCGGCTTCGACGCTTCCAAGCGCGCGCCCTACACCTACAACACCGCTCCCTTCCTCGCCAACAAGAAGTCGATCCAGCAGGGCTACGTCACCTCGGAGCCGTTCGCGGTCAAGAAGGAAGGCGGCTTCGTGCCGAACCAGTTCCTGCTCGCCGACTATGGCTGGGACACCTATTCGACGACGATCGAGGTGATGCAGGATACGATCGACAAGAAGCCGGAGGTGGTCCAGTGCTTCGTCGATGGCTCGGCCAAGGGCTGGTACAAATATCTGTACGGCGACAACAAGGCCGCCAACGACATGATCAAGAAAGACAATCCCGATATGAGCGACGAGCAGATCGCGTTCTCGATCGAGCAGATGAAGAAGTTCGGCCTTGCCGATTCCGGCGACACCGAAAAGCTCGGCATCGGCGCCATGACCGACGAGCGGATCAAGAATTTCTACGACAAGATGGTCAAGGCCAAGGT
>NZ_RZQI01001114.1:0-1688 GCF_003998335.1 Mesorhizobium sp. M7A.F.Ca.CA.002.05.1.1
ATGCCGACCAGTGGCGCTGCCGACCGCGTCGCTGAAAAACTCGGCATCGCCCTCTATGAGACGCCGACCGGCTGGAAGTTCTTCGGCAATCTGCTGGATGCCGACATGGCGACGATCTGCGGCGAGGAGAGTGCGGGCACCGGCTCCAACCATGTCCGCGAAAAGGACGGCCTATGGGCGGTGCTTTTGTGGCTCAACATCCTTGCCGCGCGCGGCGAAAGCTGCAAGCAGATCGTCACTGAGCACTGGGCGACCTACGGTCGCAACTACTATTCGCGGCACGATTATGAAGAGGTTGAGAGCGACCGCGCCAACGCATTGGTCGACGAACTGCGCGCCAAGCTCGGCGCGCTGCCGGGTACCAGCGCTCGCGGCATGAAAATCGCCAGCGCCGACGATTTTGCCTATCGCGATCCGGTCGACGGTTCGATCAGCGAGCATCAGGGCATCAGGGTGCTGTTCGAAGGTGGTTCGCGGGTCGTCTTCCGCCTCTCCGGCACCGGCACGTCGGGCGCGACGCTGCGCGTCTACATCGAACGTTACGAGCCGGACAAGTCGAGGCACGACCTCGACACCCAGGCCGCCCTTGCCGATCTGATAGCCGCAGCCGATGATATTGCCGGGATTCACAGCCATACCGGCCGCCCCAAGCCAAGCGTGATTACTTGAGGGTGGCGGTTCGCGCTTTCCCTTCTCCCCTTGTGGGGTTCGAAGGACGGGGCGAGACCCGTGGCTCGCCCCAGGGCGGTGGATCGGCGCGTAGCGCCGAGACGGTTGAGGGGTGCGCGAAGGATCGCTGTCCTTGCCAAGCGGGAACATCCCTCATCCGTCGCCTTCGGCGACACCTTCTCCCACAAGGGGCGAAGGGGGAGACTGCATGACCCAGCTCGGCGCCACCGTCACCCGCGAAGGCATCCGCTTTGCCGCCTGGTCGCAGGCCGCCCGTCGGCTTTGGGTCTCGATCTTCGACGAGCAGGGCAACCGGGAAATCGAACGGCTCGAACTGCAGCCGGAAGGTGAGGGCGTCCATGCGCTGTTCATTGCGGGCCTTGGCCAGGGCATCCGCTACGGCTTTCGCGCCGATGGCGACTACGCGCCGGAACGCGGACTGTGGTTCGATCCCGCCAAGCTCCTGACCGATCCATATGCCGTCGAGATCGACAGGTCCTATGTCTATGACTGGCGGCTGGCCCAGCGCCGGGGCGAGGGCGCCGATACCGCACCGCTGATGCCGAAGGCGATTGCCGCTGCGCTGCCGAAGCCGGTGCAGGCTGCCCCGCCGCTATTCCAGCCGGGCGGCCTTATTTACGAAGTGCCGGTGCGCGCCTTCACCATGCTGCATCCGGACATTCCCGAAAAATTGCGCGGAACAGTCGCCGCACTTGCTCACCCGGCGGTTATCGAGCATCTGAAAAAACTGGGGGTTGACGCGGTCGAACTGATGCCGGTGACCGCGTGGATTGACGAGCGACATTTGCCGCCGCTCGGGCTGCGCAACGCCTGGGGCTACAATCCCGTGACTTTCATGGCCCTCGATCCGCGTTTGGCGCCGGGCGGCATCATGGAGTTGCGAAACACGGTCGCCGTGCTGCGTGAGGCTGGCATCGGCGTCATCCTCGACCTCGTCTTCAACCACACCGGCGAGAGCGACTGGCTTGGCCCGACGCTGTCGCTGCGCGGCCTGGACA
>NZ_RZQI01001115.1:0-1686 GCF_003998335.1 Mesorhizobium sp. M7A.F.Ca.CA.002.05.1.1
GTGCTGGAATGGGCTGGTGAAAAACCGGTGACGATCCGCACCGTCGATGCCGGCGGCGACAAGCCGGTGCCCGGCTTCACCGTCGAGGAGAGCAATCCGTTCCTCGGCCTGCGCGGAATCAGGCTGTCGCTGGCAAGACCGGAGGTGTTTCGTGTACAGATCCGGGCACTGCTGCGCGCCGCGGTGCACGGCAATCTGAAAGTGATGTTTCCGATGATCGCCATTGTGGAGGAATACCGACAGGCAGCGGCGATGTTCGCCGAGGAGCAGACCGCACTTGCCGCGCGCGGCATCGCGAACAAGATGCCGCCGCTCGGTATCATGGTCGAGGTGCCGTCGGTGGCGATCGTGCCGGAAGCCTTTACCGAGGCCGCCTTCTTCTCGATCGGCTCCAACGACCTCACCCAATATGTCATGGCGGCCGCCCGCGATGACGCTGCCGTGGCACATCTCAATTCGGTCCGTCATCCGGCCGTGCTACGGCTGATCGCTGCCGTGACCGCGTTTGGCCAGCGGGAAAAAATCCCGGTCAGCCTGTGCGGCGATGCAGGCGGCGATCCCGCCTCGATCCCGTCACTGCTCAAGGCCGGCCTGCGCGATCTTTCCGTCGCTCCGGCGCAACTCGCCATGGCCAAGGCGGCCATCGCGGACGTTTCTGTCTAGGCGCGGCCGGCATGGTCGACAGGGCATCCGAACCCGGTTCCGAAGAGGCGATCCGCGCCTACAAGACGATCCTGTCGCAGGTCATCGACCAGCGCCCATCCGGCATGCGCCAGCGCCTGGCCGATGCGCTCGGCAAACACCGAAGCTTCGTCACCCAGATTTCCAGTCCTGCCTATTCGATCCCGATTCCGTCAAAACATTTGCCGGCTATATTTTCGGTGTGCCATTTCAGCCCGGCCGAGCGCGACCAGTTTCTCGCCGCCTACCATCAGGCGCATCCGGGAAAAATGTCGATCGCATCAGGCATGCGCAAGACGCGGCATGTCTCGCTGATCGTGCCGGATTTCGGCGACGACAAGCAGAACGCCGCGCTCGATAAGGCGGTGAACGATTTTATCCAGAAGATCACCAGCATCACCGGCAAGGGTGGCTGATCGAACTCTTTGTTTTACGCAATTCCGGACGGAAAACCGCGACACACTTTCCCTGGAATTGCTTTGGAAGGCCTATTTCGGGAGGAGACGGCCGTGAAGAAGTTTATCAATTCGGTGGACACGGCGCTGACCGAAAGCCTCGACGGCTTCGTCGCCGCCCATGCCGACATCCTCGTGCTCGGCGACGAGCACAAATTTGTCCGCCGCAAGACCTTGCGGCCGGGCAAGGTGGCGTTGATCTCCGGCGGAGGCTCCGGCCACGAGCCGCTGCATGGCGGCTTTGTCGGGCACGGTATGCTCGACGCCGCCTGCCCCGGCCAGGTGTTCACCTCGCCGACGCCGGACCAGATGCTGGCGGCGGCGGAGGCCGTCGACACCGGCGGCGGTTGCCTGTTCATCGTCAAGAACTATGAGGGCGACGTCATGAACTTCGACATGGCGGCCGAGATGTCTGAAGGCGTCCAGCAGATCGTGACCAATGACGATGTCGCCGTCGAGAATTCTTCCTATACGACGGGCCGGCGCGGCGTCGCCGGCACGCTGGTGGTGGAAAAGATCGTCGGAGCCGCTGCCGAACATGGCCTGGCAC
>NZ_RZQI01001116.1:0-1684 GCF_003998335.1 Mesorhizobium sp. M7A.F.Ca.CA.002.05.1.1
GGCCCGGTGATCGTTTTCGAGGACGCTGATCTTGACGCGGCGGCCGCCGCCGCGGCCGGCGGCGCATTCTTCAACGCCGGTCAGGTCTGCGCCGCGACGGGCCGCGTTCTCGCTCATCAGTCGGTTGCCGAAAGCCTCTGCGAAAAGCTCGTCGCCCATGCGCAAAAACATGTGCTTGGTGATCCCTTCCACCAGGGAACGACCATGGGGCCGCTGAACAACGCGAAGGTCGCAGCCAAGGTCAAGGAGCACATCGATGACGCAATCGCGCAGGGTGCCAAGGTGCTCTGTGGCGGCAAGCCGCGCCCCGATCTCGGCAGCGGGCTGTTTTTCGAGCCGACGATCATTACCGGCGTCACGCGCGAGATGAAACTCAATCGCGAGGAAACCTTCGGCCCCGTCGTGCCCGTTCTCACTTTCAAGAACGAGGCTGAAGCGCTCGATCTGGCGCTCGACAGCGAATATGGCCTGTCGGTCGGCGTCTTCACGGCGAATGTGGCGCGGGGTGTTTCGGTCGCCAGGGCGATCCCCGCCGGGATCGTCAATATCAATGCCGGCAGCACATGGTGGGAAATTCACCTGCCCTTCGGCGGCGGAAGCGGCACCAAGAGCGGCATCGGCCGACTGGGCGGCGTGCACACGATGGAAGCCATGACCGAACTCAAGATGATCACCGTCACGATCGATCGAAAGGCAGGTGCGGCATGAGCCCTCAATCGCATGCTCTTGCCGGCGAACGGAATTCGCCGCTTTCTCCACCTGAGAGAACGCGGATGATCCGCGCTCTTGTCGATGAACTGATCCCTGGCAACGAGAGTTGGCCCTCCGCGTCCGAGGCCGGCGTGCACGGCATCGTGTCGATGCGCCTCTTTGCGGATTGGAGCGACGTGCAGACTACGGCACTGGCCGATCTGCTGGGCTGGGAAAGGGGTGGCCTTTCAAGCAGCAATGGCGACACCCGCATCGCGGCCGTCAAGGTCTTCGAGCAAGCCGACGCGGAGCTTTTCGACAAGATCTACACGGCGGTGACACTCGCTTATTACGAAACGCCCTTCGTCATCGAGGCCATTCGGAACACGGGGCGTCCGTACTCCCACCGGCCCCATCTGACCGGCTACGACATGGCGCCTTTCGATTTCAACCGGGACCAGCCAGCCCATCGGCGCGGCCATTACCTGGAGACCGAAAAGGTCAGGCCCGTCGACACGTCGCCGCTCGGGCTGGACACGGTAATGACAGATCGCTGGGGATTGGAAAGATGACAACAGATCGCATCTGTGACGTATTGATAGTGGGCGCCGGCGCGACAGGATCCTTGGCAGCACTGACACTTGCAGAAGCCGGTCTCGATGTCGTCTGCCTGGAACAGGGATCCTGGGTGGAGGCGAAAGACCATCCGCATCTCCATTCCGACTGGTCGTGGCAGCGCCGGACCAACTGGAGCCCGGACGTCAACAAGCGCAGCCATCCGGACGATTTCCCCGTCAATTCGGACTCCTCGCAAATCCTGATGTGGAATGCCGTCGGCGGGTCAACCAATGTCTATGGCGCAATCTGGCCACGCTATCGTCCTTCCGATTTCCGCAAGGGCACGGAGCATGGTCTTCAGCCGGACTGGCCGATCACGTATGAGGATCTCGCCTCCTTTTACGAGCAGGCCGACAAGCTCGTCGGCGTGTCGGGC
>NZ_RZQI01001117.1:0-1682 GCF_003998335.1 Mesorhizobium sp. M7A.F.Ca.CA.002.05.1.1
TAGCCGAGGTGCTCGCCCGTCGACGGACTGTCGATTTTCAGGAACTTGCCGGAGCTGCCGGCAATCCACTCGCCGCCGATACGGTTGATGCCGATGCGGGCGGCTGCTTCCGGCTCCGAGACGATCGCCATGCCGCGCAGGTTGGGGCCTTCGAGAGAAGATTTGAAATGGACTGTCATCATGCGTTCCTTTGGCCGAATTCGGATTGGAGGTTCAAAATGGCGGCGCGGCTGCGTTCCACGGCTGCGATGAAAAGTCTGCTGCCGGCCTCCGCGCCCGCCTGCGACGGCGTACCGATGACGCCGTTGCCGCGGATGGCTTCGAAACGGCGCCAGACGGTGACGGCCGGCGCGGCGTAAAGGTGAGGATCCGGCCAGGATGGCGGGGTGCCGCCCGGCGGGATGAGATCGCGGCGAACGCTGTCGCCAAGCACATGCATCATCAACGAGGTTTCAAGCGCGCAAGCGTGACCGGTGCCTGTAGCGGCATCGGGCAGGGCCTCCGCCGCCACGTCGGCGATGAGATCGAAATACGAGAAACCCGCGGTGACGATGCCACGCTGGCCAAGGGTGGTGATCGCCACCTGGATCGCGGCGCGGTTTCCGCCATGGCCGTTCAGCATGACCGGCAGGAAGCCGTCTTCGGCAAGGCAGGTGCAGAGATCGACGAGAACGGCGATGAAGGTCTGCGGGCTGAGGCTCATGGTGCCGGAGAAGGAGCGATGATGCTCGGACGAGCCATAGGCGAAAGGTTCGGCGACACGCATGGAGGCCTGTCCTTCCGCCGCGGCGAGCGCAACCGCTTCCGCAAGCCAGCAATCGACGCCGAGCGGCAGATGGGGGCCATGTTGCTCGACAGCGCCGAGCGGCAGAATGACGACGGGTTTATGCACGCCGGCTGTCGCGTGTCTTTCCGTATCCGGCGAGGTCATCAGCGCAAAGCTGGACCCAGGCGGGATCGGCAATGCCGGAACTGGCTCGCTCATCGTGCTGCCTCGACAAGCCGGGCCTTGGCGTAGGTCATGCCGGAATCGGCCAGGAGAGCGACCATGATGATTGCCCCCTTGTAGAGTTCGAGGCTGGACGGGTCCGTGCCGAACACCCGAAGCGCCGTCGTCAGCAGGCTGACGATCAGGGCGCCGACGACCGCGCCCCACACCGTTCCCCGTCCGCCGAAGATACTGGTGCCGCCGAGCACGGCAGCGGCGATCGCGTCCAGAAGCAGCGAGGTACCGCCGATATTGGGCGTCACGACAGGCACCCGGCTGATCATGATCACAGCCGTCAGGAAGACGAAGATACTGGAGGCGCAATAGACGAGGATCGTGTGTTTCGTCACCGGGATGCCGGCAAGTTCCGCGGCTCCGGCATCCGACCCGAGCGCATAGGTACGCAGCCCGAAACGGCTGTGCCGCATCAGGATTGCTGCTACGGCGACGATCAGCAGTGTTGCGAAGATGACATTGGGAATGCCGAAGCTGCGCTCGATGCCGACCGCGCGAAGCGTCGGATCCTTCAGCATCAGGACGCCTTTGGAGGCAACCGCAAGCGTTGCGCCCTGCAGCGCGACCATTGTGGCCAGTGTCGTCACGAAGGGCGGTATCTTCAACAGTGCGATAACGGCGCCGTTCGCGAGGCCGATCACCACCATCACGGCAAAGCCGACGAGCAGGGCAAGCGACA
>NZ_RZQI01001118.1:0-1671 GCF_003998335.1 Mesorhizobium sp. M7A.F.Ca.CA.002.05.1.1
GGAGATGTACCATGAGCCTTCGTATCAACGACATTGCGCCGGATTTTACCGCCGAGACCACGCAAGGGACGATCAAATTCCATGACTGGATCGGCGACGGTTGGGCGATCCTGTTCAGTCACCCGAAGAATTTCACGCCGGTCTGCACGACCGAGCTTGGCACGATGGCGGGGCTCGAAGGCGAGTTCAAGAAGCGCAACGTCAAGATCATCGGCATTTCGGTCGATCCGGTCGAAAGTCACGGCAAGTGGCAGGACGACATCAAGACGGCGACCGGTCATTCGGTGAACTATCCGCTGATCGGCGACAAGGACCTCAAGGTCGCCAAGCTCTACGACATGCTGCCGGGCGGTGCCGGCGAGACGTCGGAGGGCCGCACGCCCGCCGACAACGCCACAGTGCGCTCGGTCTACGTCATCGGACCGGACAAGAAGATCAAACTGGTGCTGACCTACCCGATGACCACGGGGCGCAATTTCGATGAGATCCTGCGCGCGGTCGATTCCATGCAGCTCACCGCCAAGCATCAAGTGGCGACGCCGGCGAACTGGAAGCAGGGCGAGGACGTGATCATCACCGCGGCCGTTTCCAACGAGGATGCAATCAAACGCTTCGGCGCTTATGAGACCATCCTGCCGTATCTGCGGAAGACCAAGCAGCCGTCGGCCTGACCGCTCGGAACAGTTTTTGGCTTTCCTGTCGCCGCGAGCGAAAGGATACTTGACTGGCTCACCCGAGCGGACAACCATGCTCCTCTCGGGTGTCGTCAGAGAAAATCATTCCTGGCGACCGAGAGTTGGGGAAGCCGGAATTGGACGTAGCTTTGGCCAGGCCGCAGGTCAGCGGCTTCTATGACAAGCCGACCGGCGCCATCCAGTATGTCGTCGCCGACCAGGCGACGAAGCGATGCGCCATCATCGATCCGATCCTTGATTTCGACGAGAAATCCGGTGCTACGGCAACGACGAATGCCGATGTCATGCTCGACTTCGTCAGCGAGCAGGGACTGAGCGTCGAATGGATCCTCGACACCCATCCGCATGCCGACCATTTCTCGGCGGCGCATTACTTGAGAGAGAAGACCGGCGCGCCGACGGCGATCGGCGACAGGGTCATCGAGGTCCAGAAACTGTGGAAAGCGATCTACAACTGGCCGGATTTTCCCGCCGACGGTTCGCAGTGGGACAGGCTGTTTAGAGAAGGCGAAACCTTCCAAGTGGGTACCCTTCCGGTCAAGGTGCTGTTCTCGCCCGGACACACGCTGGCCTCCATCACCTATGTGATCGGCGATGCCGCCTTCATCCACGACACGCTGTTCATGCCCGACAGCGGCACGGCGAGGACGGACTTTCCCGGCGGCAGTGCCGCGCGGCTCTGGCGCTCGATCCAGGACATATTGGCGTTGCCGGACGAGACGCGGGTGTTCGTCGGCCATGACTATCAGGCCGGCGGCCGCGAACCTTTGTGGGAAAGCACGGTCGCCATACAGAAGGCTACCAACATCCATCTTGCCGCCGCCTGCAGCGAGGCCGAGTTCGTCGCCCTGCGCGAGGCGCGCGACAGGACGCTGCCGATGCCGCGGCTGATCCTGCATGCGCTGCAGGTCAACATGAATGGCGGGAGGCTGCCCGAACCCGAAGCCAATGGCCGGCGGTACCTGAAGTTTCCGCT
>NZ_RZQI01001119.1:0-1671 GCF_003998335.1 Mesorhizobium sp. M7A.F.Ca.CA.002.05.1.1
CATCGCTACCAGCCGGTCGACCCAGGTGCGGTGATCATCGAGCGATGCGCTCGGCAGTTTCGGCGTGATCGCGGCGCGCATGGCAGCGAAATCGGGCGGGCTGTTCTCGTCGATGGTGACGATGATCAGGCGCGGCACGGGTAATTCATCGATGTTGAGCCCCGAGCCCAGCCAGGGCTCAAGGAGCCTCGCGGTCGCCTCGCGGTCGATGATCCGGGTCGTCTTGACGCCAGGGAATTCCCCGGCGATCTGGGAGGCCTGGGTAAGGGCTGCTTCCATGTCGAGGCCGTCGACCGGCTTGATCTGGATGGTCGCCTCGCGCGAAATCTGGTTCTCCCAGACGGACGCTGTGTCGCGCACCAGCGTCACTGCGCCGAAAGTCAGGCAGGACAGGAAGGTCATGATGGCGATCACCAGGACCAGTGCCCGGCCAGCGATGTTCTGCGCCGGCACGATCGGCGCCATCCTGCGCTGGGCGCGGGGCTTTGCCTCGGTCGCCTCGGCGTCCTGCTCCCGTTCCACAAAATGTTCGGCGGACAGTTCAGTCATAGATGTCCAGCCTTCCGCCGGCCAGGATCATGCGGCGCGCGTCGACCTGTTCCATCAGGCCAAGGTCGTGGGTGGCGATCACCACCGCGGTGCCGAGCCGGTTGAGCTCGATGAACAGCCGCAGCAGGCGTCGCGCCAGAGGCGGATCGACATTGCCGGTCGGTTCGTCGGCGAGCAGGATTTCCGGCTGCTCGATCAGCGCCCGCGCGATCGCCGCGCGCTGCTTCTCGCCGCCGGACAGAACCGGCGGCAGCACGTGCATGCGCTCGCCCAGCCCGACCCACTTCAACAGTTCGGTGACATCGGTGCGGTAGCTCGCCTCCTCGCGCCCGCGCACGCGCAGCGGCAGCGCGACGTTCTCGTAGGTGGTCATGTGGTCGAGCAGGCGAAAATCCTGGAACACCACGCCGATGCGGCGGCGCAGATGCGGCAATTCGGTGCGCGAGATGCGCGAACGGTCCTTGCCAAAGATGGTGATCAGCCCGCGCGTCGGCTTCAGCGACATGAACAGCAGGCGCAGCAAGGTCGTCTTGCCGGCGCCCGAAGGCCCGCTGAGGAACTGGAAGGAGCGCTCCGGGATGTGCAGGGAGATGTCGCGGAGGATTTCCGGACCCATGCCATAGCGGAGGCCGACATTTTCGAAACGAATCAATTTCGACGACCTGAATTTCGGCACGGCGGCGAGCCGGCCTGTTCTGGGTAAAGACCATCGGCCGGCATGGTTAACCGGCGGTTAATTTCTGGGCTCTTTCGGCTCGTCACGAGGGCTCCGGTGGGGAAGCGTTAACCATTTGTGTTTACGCAAAAGAAACGAAAAGCGAACACGTGCTGCAATGCTGGGGCCATGATGGCTGACGATCGAACCGCGCGCCCGGTTTCCGGCGAAATCATGACCGATCCGGCGGCAATTGCCGCAGCGGACCGGTTCATGCGTGGTTCGGCCGCCGACATCGTCGATGCCGACTACGTGGTGATGCCGCGCCTTGCGCCTGCCGTGGAGAGCGTTTCGCCGCTGCCGCGCGCGATCGTCATGCCACCCGTCGCGGGCATGGACATGCTGCGCAAGCCCGAGGCCCCGCCGGAGCGGCTACCAGCCTCGCGCGGCGGGCCGATCTTCTGGGT
>NZ_RZQI01001120.1:0-1669 GCF_003998335.1 Mesorhizobium sp. M7A.F.Ca.CA.002.05.1.1
GCACGCACATGGGCAACCGCGCGATCGAAGACGAGGCCACCGCGAACCGGAAAATCCTTGACAAGATGGCGCACGGAAAGCGCTGCCGCCGGCTTGGTTTCGACTTGAGTTTGCTCCACTGCGCTCATGGGGCCATGCTTCCACTGTCCAGTTCTGCCGCCGCCAGCGAGGCGCTATGGAAGGGCGGCAAGGTCGTCGCGAAATGGCAGGCCGAGAAGCGGCCGCCTATGTCGTGCAAAGGCGGATCCTCGGTCCTGCAGCGTGCCTCGGCATAGATGCAGCGCGGATGGAAGGCGCAGCCGCCCGGCAAGCGCCCAAGTGCGGGTGGCGAGCCATCGATCGAAAACAGCCGCTCGCGGCTTTCCTCGAGATTGGGGATCGAGGCAATGAGGCCGCGCGTATAGGGATGGCGCGGGTCGGCGAACAGCTCGGATACGCCAGCCTGTTCGACGACACGGCCGGAATAGACGACCGCGACGCGGTCGGCATGACCGGCGACGACGCCGAGATCATGGGTAATCAGCACCAGGCCAAGGCCGAGCCGCTCCTGCAACGAACGCAGCACTGCCAGTATCTGCGCCTGCACCGTCACATCGAGCGCCGTGGTCGGTTCGTCGGCGATCAGCAAATCGGGATCGTTGGCGACGGCCATGGCGATGACCGCGCGCTGGCGCATGCCGCCGGAGAATTCATGCGGATACTGGTTCACCCGGCGCTCCGGCTGCGGGATCGCCACCAGATTGAGCAATTCCACCGCCCGCGCCATGGCCTGCTTGCGGGTGACGCGCTGATGCAGCCTGACCGCCTCGGCGATCTGGGCGCCGACGGTCATCACCGGGTTTAGCGAGGACAGCGGGTCCTGAAAAATCATGGCGATGCGCGCGCCCCTGATCTTGCGCATTTCGCGTGACGATTTGCCGACCAGTTCGTCGCCGTTGAAGCGGACCGAACCGGTGACGACCGCGTTCTTCGACGTCAGGCCGAGCGCGGCGAGCATGCCGACGGACTTGCCCGAGCCGGATTCCCCGACAATGCCGACCACTTCGCCCTTGGCGACTTCGAGGTCGATGCCGCGCACCGCTTCGAACTGATCGCCTGCCCGCCGGAAGCCTACCCGCAGGCCGCGTATGGACAGCAGCGGCTCGCGCTCGCCTGCCTTGTCGGCTGCGCCGGACTGCGCTGAAGATATCTGTGCGCTCATCGCTTAATCCGACCTTGGATCGAGAATGTCGCGCAAGCCGTCGCCGATGAAGTTGAAGCCGAGCACGATGGTGAGGATGGCGACGCCCGGACCGAAGGCGATCCACCATTGGTAGAAATGGACGGCGCCATCGGAGATCATCGACCCCCATTCGGGCGTCGGCGGCGTGGCGCCGAGACCGATGAAGCTGAGCGACGCGGCAAGCAGCACGACCTGGCCGAGATCCATCGTCGCGCTGATCAGCACCGGGGTCCAGCAAAGCGGCAATATGTGCGTGAACAGCACGCGGCGCGGCCTGGCGCCGGCGGCGATCGCCGCCTCGACATGCTCACGCTCCTTCACCTCCAGCACCTGCGCCCGCATCAGCCGGGCATAGACCGGCCACCAGACCAGAACCATGGCGATGGCGGCATTGCCGAGGCCCGGCCCAAGCGACGCCGCGACGGCCATAGCCAGCAGCATCGGCGG
>NZ_RZQI01000111.1:0-10935 GCF_003998335.1 Mesorhizobium sp. M7A.F.Ca.CA.002.05.1.1
TCGCAAAAACGGCTGGGCAGCAGGAACAGCAGCGTGTCCGCCGGCAGGTCGCGAACCTCGTGCTGCCAGGCCATCAGATCGCCCATCTCGAAAGTGCCGGGATCGCGGATCACCGCGTCGGTGCCGAAGGTGAAACGCCCGGGCGGCGCGACGAACCGGTTGCACCAATTGCCGAAACTGTCGCGATAGCTTTCGATCGGCACCGGCGGGTTGGAAATCAGGAAATCCGGCCGCTCGAGATCGGAGGCACGCGAATAATGCACATTCAGCATCGCGATGAGCGGCGTTTCCTGCGGAAAGTCGAAGCTCATCTCGCAGCCGATGTGGATTCGCATTGTCGTCCTGACGGCCTGCCTGACGATCACCCGGCGAAGCTCGGGTCGATGCTGCAGTGCGAAAATGACCATCGCACGGACCGTCATGGTTTACGAGCAAATTAGAAACCGGTTGAAAGCGATCCGGCGACGCCGGCAACGGTCGCTAACCCCTTGCGGTCGGGCGGTTCTCTTGTTTCACTTGGCGTCCCACATCAGGAGGTACGAATCATGGCTAAAGGTGCGATGAAGGCAGGCAAGGAAGCCCGCAAGCCGAAGAAGGACGCCAAGAAGCCCGCTCCGGCTCCCGCGCTGAAGGCGCCGCCGGTCAAGGCGATGAAGCTCAAGGACAAGTAGGTCCGGCGATCCACTTCGCAATAAGGGTTACGGCCGGCGACACTGTTGCCGGCCGCTGTTGATCGAGCGCTCGAAATTCCTATATTGGCATGGCGGGGACGACCTCGCGCTTCCCCAAAATCCGGACGGGACGACCCGCCATTGTTTGACTGATCGTCGGACGCCGAAATCACCTTTCGGTCCGATGCTCTGATGGAGCGTTGTCGATGTCGTGGATTCTTCTCTTTTTCGCCGGCCTGTTCGAGATCGGCTGGGCAATCGGCCTCAAATACACAGATGGCTTCTCGAAACTGGTGCCGACCGTGCTGACCGTTGCCTCTATGGTCGTCAGCCTCACTCTGCTCGGCCTGGCGCTGAAGGCGCTGCCCGTTGGCACCGCCTATGCGGTGTGGACCGGCATCGGCACCGTCGGTACGGCACTGCTCGGCATCTGGCTGCTCGGCGAACCAGCCACCGCGATCAGGCTGGCCTGCATCGCGCTCATCGTCTGCGGCATCATGGGGCTGAAGTTCGCCGCCTGACGGTCTTTTGGTTTGCGCATGTCATCCTCCCAGAACCGGGACCAATATTTGGGCGACATGGGACAAACACCTTCAGGGCCGCTGTGAGGCGACCCTGATTGTCGAAGCTGGCTGCTTCGGTAATCCTGAGGCTAGCGGGCGGAGAAGCCCGGCGGCGTCCTGCCGGTGCGCTGCTTGCGTGCCGCATAACGCGCGTCACGCTTGGCCTTGCGTTCGGCTTCGTCGGCCAGAAAACGGGCGATGCGCTCGTTCTCTTCGGATTCCCGAATCTTGGCCTCAGCCTGTGCAGCTTCCTCGGCGGCGATACGTGCCGCTTCGGCTGCTGCCTCGCGCTCGGCCTTCTCGACCGCTTCGCGTGCCAGCTTCTCCTGCTTCAGCCGAGCCTTTTCAGCTTCGCGGATTTCGCGGGCCGCGAGGATCGCCTTGCGTTCAGCCTGCCGCGCCAGCACAGCGGGATCATCCGCCGCCGGCTTTGCCTTGAAGCGCTCGAGGAGCGCCTTCTTTGCCTCGTTTGCGGCATTGCGCCGCTCGAAAACGTCTTTTTCCCTGTAGATAGCCAAGTCCACTTCCCTGAAGTCAATTCGCGACGCTTACATACGCGCGAAAACCGAGAGTTCAAGCGCCAAAACGGCATGGCAGCCATGAAATTGTCGGCTGTTGCACTCGGGAGACGCCTTTGGAGCAATTTCAGGGAAGTGTGAAACGGTTTTCCCGGGAAAAGCGCGCAGCGCTTTCCCTTGGGAATTGCGACGAAGAGATTGAACCGAAAACGACATGCACTGTTCACCGTCGCGCCTCTGGCGGCGAGGTTGGCGGATGGCTACGTCTAGCGGCAAATTCCAACACCAGGATGACATTAGATGGAACTCGGTCTCTACACCTTCGCCGACGTCAGCCCGCAGCCGGGCCCCGGCGCCATCGGCCCGCATGAGCGGCTGCGCAACCTGATCGAGGAGGTCGAGCTGGCCGATCAGGTCGGCCTCGACGTCTTCGGCCTCGGCGAGCATCACCGGCCCGACTATGCCGCCTCCGCACCGGTCGTGGCCCTGGCCGCGGCCGCCGAGCGCTCGAAGCGCATCAAGCTGACCAGTGCCGTCACCGTTCTGTCTTCTGATGACCCGGTGCGCGTGTTCCAGCAGTTCGCAACGCTCGACCTTCTGTCGGGCGGCCGCGCCGAGATCATGGCCGGACGCGGCTCGTTCATCGAATCCTTCCCGCTGTTCGGTTACAACCTCGAGGACTATGACGAGCTGTTCGCCGAAAAGCTCGATCTGCTACTTGCCATCCGCAACGGCGTGAAGGTCACCTGGTCCGGCAATCTGCGCGCGCCGATCAACGATCGCGGCGTTTATCCCCGGCCCTTCCAGGACAGGCTACCGGTCTGGATCGCCATTGGCGGCACGCCGCAGTCTGCCGCCCGCGCGGGTGCGCTCGGCCTGCCGCTGGCGCTCGCCATCATCGGCGGCGAGCCGGCGCGCTTCGCGCCGCTGTTCGATCTCTATCGCGAAGCCGCCAAGCGCGCCGGCAGCGACCCGAGGGGCCTTGCCACCAGCATCAACGTGCACGGCTTCATCGCCGAGACGACCGAGCAGGCGGCCGACGATTTTTACGGCCCGCAGGCGGAGGTGATGAACCGCATCGGCCGCGAGCGCGGCTGGGGTCCGACATCCCAAGCGCATTTCGACCAGTCGCGCGGCCCGAACGGCGCGTTGTTCGTCGGCGGTCCCGAGCAAGTGGCTGAGAAGATCGTCGCCCAGCACAAGATCTTCGGCAATGACCGCTTCCTGCTGCAAATGGCGATCGGCACCATGCCGCATGCCAAGATCATGAAGGCGATCGAACTCTACGGCACCAGGGTGGCGCCGATCGTGCGCAAGGAAACAGCCAGGGCTGGCACAGCCGTCACCACGCCGGCAGCCTGACGGAAATGTCGGCTGCTGGCTGCTGCCTTTGAGAAGGCCGGATTTTTCGTCCTCGTCGCCACGACATTGGGAAGAAAGCCAAATCTCTCTTCCAACGCCGTGAGTGCAGGCCTGGATGCTGCGGCGCGCTCTGATTTCCGGACCCGTGCAAACGGGCCTCATTCCGGAAGCCGGCTCATGGAACCTGCGCCCATAACTCTGCGTTCATGCAAGCAATAGCCGATCGCCGAGGGCGCCGGCTCGAGGGTGAGCATGAAAACCGAACCCGCTGCCTTGGGCCGCGCCATCGCCGACGAGTCGGATTCGCGCGTTGCGGCCCGCGCCGACACGCATCTGATGCGCTCGCTGCTCGTCGGCATTTTCCTGTTCATGGCCATCTATGCGCTCTACTTCGCTCGCGCTTTCTTCATGCCGGTCATTCTGGCTTTCCTGCTGGCGCTGACGCTGACGCCGATCGTTAGGCTCCTGCGCAGGCACGGCATCTCCGAAGTGGTTTCGGCGACCCTTCTGGTGCTGTTGTCGATCTGCATCTTTGCCAGCGTAGGCTACCTGCTCAGCGGACCGATCATCGACCTCATCAACAACACCTCTTCGATAGGCCAGCAACTTGCCGAACGGCTGGCGCAATTGCGCCGCCCACTCGAGAAGATCATGCAGATTTCGCATCAGATCGAACAGCTGACCCAGACGTCGCAGGAGCCGGGCATCCAGAGGGTGGCGATGGCGCAGTCCGGCATCCTGTCGGCGGCCGCCAGCAACATCCTGTCGGCCGGAACAGGCCTGACTATCATTTTCGTGCTGTCGCTGTTCCTGCTCGCCTCCGGCACGATGTTCTATGAAAAGATCATCCAGTCCTTCGCCAGCCTCAGCGAAAAGAAACGGGCGCTGCGCGTCGTCTATGACGTCGAGCGCGAAATCTCGCACTATCTGCTCACCGTCACCATCATCAATGCCGGCCTCGGCACGGTCATCGCTCTTGGTCTGTGGGCGCTCGGCATGCCCAATCCGCTGGTCTGGGGAGCCGCCGCGGCGTTGCTCAACTTCTTGCCCTATGTCGGAGCGCTGATCACCATCGTGCTTGTCACGGTCATGGCGTTGATCAGCTTCGATACCATCTTCTACGCGCTTCTGGCGCCGGCCTTCGTGATCTTGTGCGACATCGTCGAAGGCCAGTTCGTGACGC
Organism: Mesorhizobium sp. M7A.F.Ca.CA.002.05.1.1; assembly: GCF_003998335.1. Taxonomy (NCBI): domain Bacteria; kingdom Pseudomonadati; phylum Pseudomonadota; class Alphaproteobacteria; order Hyphomicrobiales; family Phyllobacteriaceae; genus Mesorhizobium; species Mesorhizobium sp. M7A.F.Ca.CA.002.05.1.1. The sequence goes on from NZ_RZQI01000111.1 coordinate 4,298, forward strand.
CGATGGTGGTCGGCCGGCGTCTGGAGATCAACGCCGTGGCAATCTTGATCGCCATCGCCTTCTGGTCATGGTTGTGGGGCTTCGTCGGCGCCCTGATGGCGGTGCCGCTGCTGGTCGTCATCAAGGTATTCTGCGATCATTTCGACGGGCTCAGCCATGTCGGCAATTTTCTCGCCGCGCAGCACGCGGTTGTCGTCGAGGAGGACGACATCGCCGACCCCGAAGCTATCAAAGGCTGATCAATATTTTTGAATTTGCGGCGCCGCCGGATGCTTCCTACATGCGGTCCTGACACAGGATCCCATCCATGACCGCTCTTTCCGTTCTCGACCTGTCGCCGATCGTCGAAGGCAGCGATGCCTCGCAGTCGCTGGCCAACTCGCTCGATCTTGCCCGCCATGCCGAGCGCCTGGGCTACAAGCGTTTCTGGCTGGCCGAGCATCACAACATGCCGGGTATCGCCAGCGCGGCCACAGCCGTCGTCATTGCCCATGTCGCCGGCGGTACCAAGACCATTCGCGTCGGCGCCGGCGGCATCATGCTGCCCAACCATTCGCCGCTGGTGATTGCCGAGCAGTTCGGCACGCTGGCCGCCTTGCATCCGGGCCGCATCGATCTCGGCATCGGCCGGGCGCCCGGCACCGACATGGGCACCGCCCGTGCCTTGCGCCGCAATCTCGAGGCCGGGGTCGACAATTTCCCTCAGGATGTCGTCGAGCTGATGGGCTATTTCCAGCCGGCCGAGGAAGGCCAGCGAATTCGCGCCGTGCCCGGCGAAGGCCAGGACGTGCCGGTCTGGATCCTCGGCTCCAGCCTCTACGGCGCGCAGCTCGCCGCCATGCTCGGCCTGCCCTACGCCTTCGCTTCGCATTTCGCGCCGGCGGAGCTGGATCACGCGCTGGATGTCTACCGCTCGCGCTTCCAGCCGTCCGAGCAGCTCGACAAGCCGCATGTCATGCTTGGCCTCAATGTCTTCGCCGCGCCCACCGATGCGGAGGCCCGTTTGTTGTTCACCTCGCTGCAACAGGCTTTCGTCAATCTGCGCACCGGTCGGGCCGGCCGGCTGCCGCCACCTGTCGAGAACTATGACCGCGATCTCGATCCGATGGCAAAGACAATGCTCGGCCAGGCATTGTCCTGCGCCGTCGTCGGCTCCCCGGAAACGGTGCGGCAAGGCCTCGATGCCTTCGTGCGCCGCACCGGTGCCGACGAACTGATGGTCACTGCGCAGATGTTTGATCATGCGGCGCGGGTGCGGTCGTTCGAAATCCTGGCCGAGGCGCACAAATCCCTTTCGCAGGCGGCCTGACAGGCCCTGCTACGACTTACGCCGGGGGAAGGCTACGCGCTCACGCTCTGCGCAATCGCGCCGAGCGGACGGCATGAATTGCGGATCATCAGCCTGCCCTTGAGCAAAAGCTTGCGCGGCGGCGCGTCCCTGTTGCCGGCGAGACGATCGAGAAGCAGATTGGCCGCCTGTTCGCCGATCGCCTGCACGGGCTGGGCCACCGTGGTCAACTGCGGCTGGAACACGTCGGACCATGGAAAGTCGTCGAAGCAGGCGACCGAAATATCTTCCGGGCAGGACAGGCCGATGTCGCGGATCGCCTTCATGGTGCCGATCACCATCGGATTGTTGGCCGAGAAGATCGCGCTTGGCCGATCATGCGAGGAAAGCATCTGCATGGTTTCGTTATAGCCGTCGATCTCGTGGAAATTGCCGAAGCGGATCAACTCCTCGGCGATCGGCAGGCCGGCGGCGTGAAGCGCCTCGCGATATCCCGCCATGCGGTCATGCATCGGCGAGATGTCCGAGGTGCCGGTGATGTAACCGATGCGCCGGTGGCCGAGATTGATCAGATAGGTGATGGCGTCGAACACCGCGCGCTGGTTGTCCAGCACCACGGCATCGGTGTCGATGCCTTTGCAGATACGATCGAGCAGCACGACCGGCACGTTGGCGTCGTCGACGATCCGCTTGAGGATCGCGCCGTCGCCGACGCGCGCCACGATCAGCCCGTCGACCATGCGGTCGAGCAGCAACCTGATCTGGTCGTCCTGGGTGTTCAAATCCTCGTCCGTGCAGCACAGCATGACGGCATAGCCGGCCCGGTCGAAGGCCTGCTGGATGACCGAGACGACATCGGTGAAGAACGGGTTGGTGATGTGCGGCACGGTCAGTCCGATGGTGCGGGTCGTGCCCATCTTCAGGCTGCGGGCGATCGCGTTGCGCTTGTAGCCGATATCGCGGATTGCCTGCTCGATGCGCTGGCTAAGCTCCGGGCTGACCGTCGCCGTGCCATTGATCAGCGCCGAAACGGTGGCGACAGAAACACGCGCCGCTTCAGCCACATGAAGCATGGTGGGCGCGGTGGATTTGCGGTGTCTTTTTTGCCCTGACGCTGTCATTTTCGAAACGTTTCGCCACTCTTGCTGGCCAATACGTACGGAATCCTGTCCTTTTTAGCAAGAATCGAATTGCACCAAACGTCCGGCACCTTATATCGGCTTGACATGATCGAAACGTTTAGATTAGCGTTTGCGGGAAGTTGACGACGACGGAAGGGAGGCCGCCATTGTCATGCAAGAGAGCAATTGCCTGTCCCCGGAGCACGGTGCGGCCGATCGGTCGCACATCGTTCTGAGTGCCGAGCGCATTTCCAAGAGCTTCGGCGGCATCGCCGCGCTTGTCGATGTCGGCTTTGAGCTGCGTCGCGGCGAGGTTCATGCCTTGATGGGCGAGAACGGCGCCGGCAAGTCGACGCTGATGAAAATCCTCTCCGGCGTCTATACCGGTTATGACGGCACGGTGAGCGTCGATGGCCGCCCCACCAGCTTCGCCGGCGTGCGCGACGCCGAGGATGCCGGCATCGCCATCATTCATCAGGAGCTCAACCTGGTGCCCGAGCTCAGCGTCGCCGACAACATCTTCCTCGGCCGCGAGAAGCTGATCGCCGGGCTGATCGTCGACCGCAAGGCGAGCAGCCGCGCGGCAGGTGCTTTGTTGCAGCGGCTCGGCATCGAACTCGATCCGCAAGCCCGCGTCGGCGCCCTGCGTGTCGGCGAGCAGCAACTGGTCGAGATCGCCAAGGCTCTGTCGATGTCGGCACGCATCCTGATCATGGACGAGCCGACCTCGGCGCTTTCGCCGGCCGAATGCCAGCGGCTGTTCCGCATCATCCGCCAGCTTGCCGACAGCGGCGTCGCCATCGTCTACATCTCGCACCGCATCGACGAGGTCATGCATCTGGCCGGCCGCGTCACCGTGTTTCGCGACGGCCGCCATGTGCTGACCGAGCCGATGGCCAGGCTCGACGAAGATACGATCATTTCGGCGATGGTCGGCCGCAACCTGCTCGCTTCCTCCGAGGAAGAGCGCAACACCAGCGGCATGACCGTGCTTTCGGTCGAAAACCTGTCGCTGTCGAAGCCCGATGCGCATGGTTGGCGCACGGTGATCGACGGCGTCGGCTTCGATCTTGCCGCCGGAGAAATCCTCGGCATTGGCGGGCTGCTGGGTTCGGGCCGCACCGAGATCCTGGAAGCGATCTTCGGCTCGAGCAATGGCCGCACCGGCGGCGAAATCCGTATTGACGGCCATCCCGTGGACATCCGTTCGCCGCGCGATGCGAGGCGGCTGGGCATTGCGCTGGTGACCGAGGACCGCAAGACGCAAGGGCTGCATCTGCAGGCTTCGATCGCGGACAATGTCGCCCTGCCGCTGGTCGGCTCGCTGGCCCGCTTCGGCATCCGCTCGCTGGCCGGCGAGCAGGGGCTGGCGCGGCAGGCGGTCAAGGCCCTCGGCATCCGCTGCCGGGACATCGACCAGCCCGCCGGTACGCTGTCGGGCGGCAACCAGCAGAAGGTTGTCATCGGCAAATGGCTGGCGACGAAGCCGAGGGTGCTGTTGCTCGACGAGCCGACGCGCGGCATCGATGTCGGCGCCAAACGCGAGATCTACGACCTGATCTTCAAGCTGGCGCGCGACGGTCTCGCCATCGCCGTCATCAGCTCCGAACTGCCGGAGCTGCTGCACCTCTCCGACCGCATCCTGGTGATGGCCGATGGCCGCCAGACAGGCATTCTTTCCCGCGACGCGGCCAGTGAGGAGGCCATCATGCGCCTCGCCGCCCCGCGCCGGACCATATCGAGACCAGCCGCATGACCGTTTTGAAACTCCTGTCCCGGACCAAGCTCTATTGGGGCCTGATCGCCATCTTCCTGATCGGTGTCCTGGGCTCGCCGATGAGCTCGAAGGGCAACAACATCTTCCTCTCCTACGGCAATCTGCTCGATGTGCTGCGCCAGGTGTCGACCACCGGCCTGATCGCCACTGGCATGACGGCTGTCATCATCACCGGCGGCATCGATCTCTCCGTCGGCTCGCTAATGGCCATCTGCTCGGTGGTCTGCGCCATGCTGCTGACGGTTCCAGGCGTGACGCCGGGCGTCGTGCTGGGCGTGCCAACCGTCGCCCTGGTGGCGCTTTGCCTCGGTTTCGTCGTCACCCGTTTCATTTTCCAGAACCTGGCAAAATCCCGTGCCGGCGCCGACCTCCTCCGTGAGATCAAGCTGGACGGGATTCGCGGCCTGGTCACGCCCGCCGTCGTCGGCGTGGTCCTGTGCTGCCTGTCGCTGTGGTTTCTGCTGCCGCAGATCGAGCCGAAATTCGGTGTGCTCGGCGTGCTGCTGGTGGCGCCGTGCGTTGGTTTGCTGTTCGGCGCGCTCAACGGCTTCATCATCGTTGCCGGGCGCCTGCAGCCCTTCATCGTCACCCTGGCGATGATGGTGACGGCGCTCGGCATCGCACGGCTGACCGCCGGCCAGAACAATGCGGTGCTGCCGGTCTATACCGGCTCCAACGCGACCGCCGATTTCGAGATCCTGCGCTCGCTGGTGTTCGGCATCATCCCGATGCCGGGCCTGTTCTTCCTCAGCGCCATCCTGATCTATGGCGCGGTGCTGCGCTTCACGCCGTTCGGCCGCTATGTCTATGCCATCGGCGGCAACGAGGAGGCGGCGCGCCTCTCCGGCATCGCCGCCGGCCGCGTCAAGATCGCAACCTATGCCGTCTCGGGGCTGCTCGCCGGCATCGCCGCCGTGCTCTATGTCGCACAGTACCGGCAAGGCAAGCCGGATGCCGGCGCCGGGCTGGAGCTCGACGCCATCGCCGCCGTGGTCATCGGCGGCACCAGCCTGATGGGCGGGCGCGGCAGCCTCACCGGCACGTTCTGCGGCGTGCTGATCTTCGGTCTGCTCTCCAACATCCTGCAGCTCCACAACATCAATTCGAACCTTCAGCTGGTGCTGAAGGGGATGATCATCATCGGCACCGTGCTCGTGCAGGAGCGCAATGCCGGTGATCTCCTGGCCTATCTGCGCCTGCCCGGCGGGCAATCGGCGCACAAGGAAACGGCCGCGGCAAAGCGGCCGTCGCAAGAGACACCGTCTCTCAATCTCGGAGGAAACAAAAAATGAAACGACGTGACATGCTGAAGCTTGCTGCAGTGACCGCGGCACTGCTGACCACCACCGCGCTTCTGACCACCGGCAATGCCTTCGCCCAGGACAAGAAGTGGAAGATCGGCTTCTCGCAGGTGACGACCATCGAGCCCTGGCGCGCGCAGTTCAACAAGGACATTCTGGCCGAAGCCGCCAAGCATCCCGAGGTCGAACTGATCATCACCGACGGCGAGGACAAGACCGAAAAGCAGGTCGCCGATGTCGAGAACCTGATCCGCCAGGAAGTCGATGCGCTGTTGGTGTCACCGAAGGAATCGGCCGGCCTGACCGGCGTCGTGCAGCAGGCGATCGATGCCAAGATCCCGGTCTTCGTGCTCGACCGCAATGTCGAGACCAAGGACTACACGCAGTTCGTCGGTGGCGACAACGCGCTGATCGGCCGCGCGGCCGGCGAATATGCCGTCGAACTGCTTGGCGGCAAGGGCAAGGCTGCAGGCAACGTCGTCGAGATCTGGGGCGGCATGGGCACCCAGCCGGCGCATGACCGCCACGACGGCTTCCACGAATTCACCGACAAGGAGCCGGGCATCAAATATCTGCTCGACCAGCAATCGGGCGACTGGAAGCAGGATCAGGCCTACAATCTGATGGCCAACGCGCTGAAGAGCAACGAGAAGATCGATCTCGTTTACGGACACAACGATCCGATGGCCTACGGCGCCTATCTCGCCGCCAAGGATGTCGGCCGCGAGAAGGACATCAAGTTCATTGGTATCGACGGCCTGCCCAACGAAGGCGTGCAGATGGTCAACAAGGGCGAGCTGACGGCAACCTTCACCTATGTCACTCCCGGTGCCGAAGGCCTGCGCCAGGCGATCAAGTTCCTCAACGGCGAGAAGGTCGAAAAGACCATCACTCTGCCGACCGAGAAGATCACCAAGGAAAACGCCGCCCAGGTGCTGAAGGACAACGGCCTCTGAGCCAAGCTTCCTGCCGGGTGCCTTTTTGGCGCCCGGCGGTCTAAGCCAGCTTCACCAGCAGCTTCATGAAGGTGGCGATCTCCTTGGCGGAGAGCGGTGCCAGCGTCTCCTGGGTGATCTCGCGCGCCAGCGGGATCAGGCGGTCGATGGCATCACGGCCTGCCGCGGTCAGATTGACCAGCAGCCGTCTCTTGT
>NZ_RZQI01001121.1:0-1663 GCF_003998335.1 Mesorhizobium sp. M7A.F.Ca.CA.002.05.1.1
GGCTGACTGGCCGTTCACCGACACCGGCAATGGCATTTTCGCTGTCTTCCTCGCGGGTGAAAGCTCTGCTCATTCCTTGAACTTAGGCGCGGAAAGGCTGCACGACAAGCCATCGTAGCGGCCTCGGTGGGAGAGACATAACGGCTGGCACGATTCCTGCGATATCAGGCTTGAACGCTGGGATTCTGTGCCGATGTTGAACAGACGAACGCTGCTGACCGGGACCGCAGGCTTTGCCGTTATGGGCCTTGCGCTCGGCAAGGCGGTGGCCGCAAGCTTGAGCGGCATCGAGAAAGCCTCGATGCGCGGCTCGATCAATGCCACAGAACTCGGCGTGCAGCCCGGCACATCAGACGATCAGAGCAAGGCCTTCGCCAAGCTGCTGCGTGACGCCAATGCCCGCGATATGCCGGTGTTCCTGCCGCCCGGGACTTATGTCGTCTCCAATCTCTCGCTGCCCGGCCGCGTGCGGCTTTCCGGCGTGCCGGGCGCGACGCGCGTCGTTTACGGCGGTGACGGCCACCTTTTCATGGCCGAACAGGCTGACCATATCGAACTCAGCGGTCTGGTCTTTGATGGTTCGAACCGCACGATGGGCGGTTACACGCAAGGGCTGCTCGATCTGCGCCGTATCGCGCACCTCGCCATCGACAATTGTCAGATCACCGGCAGCGGCAAGAACGGACTGGCGCTGGAACACGCGATCGGCCGGATCGAGCGCAGCGAGATATCGGGCGCCGCCGATGCCGGCATTTACTCGGTCGAGGCTGGCGGGCTGTCCATTACGGGCAACACCGTCTCCGATTGCGCCAATGGCGGCATCCTCGTGCACCGCTGGCAGGTGGCCGAAGACGGCACCATGGTCACCGGCAACCGCGTCCAACGGATCCAGGCACGCAGCGGCGGAACCGGGCAGAACGGCAACGGCATCAATGCCTTTCGCGCCGGCAATGTCGTCATCTCGGGCAACATCGTCTCGGACTGCGCCTTCTCGGCGATCCGCGCCAACAGCGCCAGCAACCTGCAGATATCGGGTAACACCTGCTCGCGCTCGGGCGAAACGGCGGTCTATTCCGAGTTCTCGTTCGAAGGCGCCATCATCAGCAACAACATCGTCGACGGCGCCGCCAACGGCATCTCGATCGTCAATTTCAACGAAGGCGGCCGCATGGGCGTCTGCTCCGGAAACATCGTGCGCAATCTGTCGACCAGCGGTCCCTACCCCGCCGACTCGCCGGGATTTGGCGTCGGCATCGGCGTTGAGGCCGACACCACCGTTTCCAACAACGTCATCGAGAACGCGCCGCTTTATGGCATGCAGATCGGCTGGGGTCCCTAGCTGCGCAATGTCGTCGCTACGGGCAACATCATCCGCAACGCCGGAACCGGTATCGTCGTGTCCGTGGTCGAGGGTGCCGGCACGGCGGTCATTTCAGACAATATCATCGACGGCGCGCTCAACGGTGCGGTTGTCGGCCAGCGCTGGGCCGAGCCCGCAACGGGCGACCTCGCCTCGTCAAACGATACCGGCTATGCGCATCTGACCGTCGAGCGCAATCACGTCAGTTGAGGGCTGCCGTCGGCCTCAGCGCCCCGACCTTGGCACCGTTGCGGTTTTCGATGGGCGTGTTTGCCAACTCGCTCAGCTTGAACGCCAATGCCT
>NZ_RZQI01001122.1:0-1662 GCF_003998335.1 Mesorhizobium sp. M7A.F.Ca.CA.002.05.1.1
GCTGATCGGCGACCAGTGCGGCGCGCACACCGTGCAATACATGGAAGCCAAGAACTCGACGGCGCAGTTCGAGCACGAAGCGACGACCTCGAAGATTTCCGAGGACCAGAAATTCTACGTCATGCAGCGCGGCATCCCCGAAGAGGAAGCAATTGCGCTGATCGTCAATGGTTTCGTCAAGGACGTCATCCAGCAGCTGCCGATGGAATTCGCCGTCGAAGCGCAGAAGCTGATTGGGATTAGCCTTGAGGGCTCGGTCGGCTGACCGGACAAATATTCAGGAAACAAGAATGCTTGAAATCAGAAACCTGCACGCCCGCATCGTCGATGACGGCACCGAAATCATCCGTGGCTTGAACCTGACGGTGAAAGCCGGCGAGGTTGCCGCGATCATGGGGCCGAACGGCTCGGGAAAATCGACGCTGTCCTACATCCTCGCCGGCCGCGAGGACTATGAGGTGACCGAAGGCGACATCCTCTACAACGGCCAGTCGATCCTCGAAATGGATCCGGCCGAGCGCGCCACGTCAGGCATTTTCCTCGCCTTCCAGTATCCGATGGAGATACCGGGCGTGGCCACCATGGAATTCCTGAAAGTGGCGATGAACGAGCAGCGCAAGGCGCGTGGCGAAGAGCCGCTGAAGATCCCGGAATTTTTGAAGCGCGTGAAGGAAGCCGCCGCCTCGCTCAGCATGGACATGGCGATGCTCAAGCGGCCGCTCAATGTCGGCTTCTCCGGCGGCGAGAAGAAGCGGGCAGAGATTCTGCAGATGAAGCTGCTGGAGCCGAAACTGTGCGTGCTCGACGAGACCGATTCCGGCCTCGATATCGATGCGCTGAAGATCGTGTCCGACGGCGTCAACGCGCTGCGGGCGCCGGACCGGGCGTTCTTGGTCATCACCCACTACCAGCGCCTGCTTGAGCACATCGTGCCCGACACCGTGCACGTGCTCTACAAGGGCCAGGTCATCAAGTCCGGCGACAAGTCGCTGGCGCTCGACCTGGAAGCCAATGGCTATGCCGGCGTGATCGGCGAAGCCGCGTGAGATGCCAGAGGTAATACCGATGAACATGCACACACAACCGCAGCGGACACCGGCCGAGACAGCGTTGATCGACGCGTTCGGCGACCGGCTGTCGCTGCTGCCGGGTGACGGCGCGGTGATGCTGAAGCGCGACGACGCCATCGAGACGATCAAGCACGGCCTGCCGACGCGGCGTGTCGAATCCTGGCATTACACCGACCTGCGCCGGTTGCTGAATACCGTGCCGGACTTCGACCCCGCCGCCATGGCCAAAGCCGTTGCACCGATCGTCGACGGTTCCACCGTGGTGTCGATCCTGAACGGCAAGTCGGACGCCAAAGTGCCGGTTCTTGAAGGCGTTTCTTTCCAGCGCCTGTCGGAAAAGCTGATCGACGGCAGCGCAGCAGCTGGGCTCGATCCCTATGGCAGCGACGACGCCATCGGCGCGCTGAACACGGCTTTCGTCGCCGACGGGTATTTTGTCGACATCGCCGATGGTGTGGAACTTGAAAAGCCGGTCGAGCTGCAGAACCTGCAGGCTGGCGGCCAGACCCATGTGCGCCTGCGAGTGCGTGTCGGCGCCGGCGCCAAGGCCGTCATCGTCGAACGTCAGACGGGTGACGGCGCTGCCTTGGGC
>NZ_RZQI01001123.1:0-1662 GCF_003998335.1 Mesorhizobium sp. M7A.F.Ca.CA.002.05.1.1
GCGCTGCGCTTGTCCCCCACAAAACAATCCGCCCATGAAAACGGCCCCGCCGTGCTTTGCGCAAACGGACGGGGCCTTTTTGGATCTCAAATCCAATTTTACCGGGAGTGTACTGCCGGCGTTTGATTTCGGATGCACCGCGGCATTCAGCCGACGATCCGACTAGTAGTCTCTGATTTTTACGAGAGATGGCAGGTCACGGTTTGCCGGCTGGCGAAAACGCTGAACCCTGGCACTTATGCCTGCCTCGGCTCCAGTGACAACTGGAACCCTAGGGGACGATCCGGTGGCGTCATAGCTCCGCTCCTCTGTCCGTTGCGATTGTTGTCAATTCGAAGCACAAATCGCAAATGCCTGCGGCGTCTCGCAGGCCGCCTTTGGGCGGCGAGGCCATCGAAAGACGGCCGTCTTCGTTGACTGCTGGAGACTGCTCCCGTCAGCTGGTGGCGTCAACCATCAATAGCCGGTTACCGAAAAATGTGATCGCCGGGAGGTTACGTGCAAGTCAGTTTTTGCACAGCTTTGTCAGGAGCGTGTTCGGCCTTTGTTCTTTCCGCTTGCCCGTTCACGCGAAAGACGCTTAAACGCTCTCGTCGGGAATTGTGGCGTATCTCGACGTGGCGGCAAAACTACCTACATAGGGGATGGCCGGGAAAACCCGCCATTCCAGGAAATTCCAGATTCTGAGGCGGCGACCGGCTATGGCCGACCATAAATATCTTTCCATTCGCGGGGCGCGCGAACACAATCTGAAGAATGTCGATCTCGACTTGCCGCGTGACAGCCTGATTGTCATGACCGGCCTGTCGGGGTCCGGCAAGTCATCGCTTGCCTTCGACACGATCTATGCCGAGGGCCAGCGCCGCTATGTCGAAAGCCTGTCGGCCTACGCGCGGCAATTCCTCGAAATGATGCAGAAACCCGACGTCGACCAGATCGACGGCCTGTCGCCCGCCATTTCCATCGAGCAGAAGACCACCTCGAAGAACCCGCGTTCGACGGTCGGCACCGTCACCGAGATCTACGACTATATGCGGCTGCTGTTCGCCCGCGTTGGCATCCCCTATTCGCCGGCCACCGGCCTGCCGATCGAGAGCCAGACGGTTTCGCAGATGGTCGACCGCGTGCTGGCGATCGAGGAAGGCACGCGCCTGTTCATCCTGGCGCCGATGGTGCGCGGCCGCAAAGGCGAGTACCGCAAGGAATTGCTGGAACTGCAGAAGAAGGGCTTTCAGCGCGTCAAGGTCGATGGCGTCTTCTACGAAATCGCCGACGTGCCGGCGCTGGACAAGAAGTACAAGCATGACCTCGACGTCGTTGTCGACCGCATCGTCGTGCGCGGCGATCTGGCGACGCGGCTTGCCGATTCCATCGAGACGGCGCTGAAATTGGCCGATGGGCTGGCGGTCGCCGAATTCGCAGACAAGCCGCTCGATGCCAGCCAGACCGGCGAGGATTCGGTCAACAAGTCGAAGAACGAGACGCATGAGCGCATCCTGTTCTCGGAAAAATTCGCTTGCCCGGTCTCCGGCTTCACCATTCCGGAAATCGAACCGCGGCTATTCTCGTTCAACAACCCGTTCGGCGCCTGCCCGACCTGTGACGGTCTCGGCAGCCAGCGCGCCATCGACGGCAATCTGATCGTGCCGGACGAGAACATCT
>NZ_RZQI01001124.1:0-1661 GCF_003998335.1 Mesorhizobium sp. M7A.F.Ca.CA.002.05.1.1
GCCCAAGTCGGCTCCGAGGCCGGTTTGCGCTTGGCGAAAGCTTCGATGAAGGCGGACGGCGAGGCGTTGATCGCCAGTGTCGGGCGGTAGACGCGGCCGAGCTCGCCGGCGTCGGCATGGACATGCACCAGCGTCTGGTCGGGATAGGGGCTTTTCAGCAGCGTGTAGTCGGACGAGGGCATTTCGCCCATGCGGCCGCCGATCAGCAGCACGAGATCGGCCTGCTTGATCGCTGTGGCCAGCTTCGGGTTGATGCCGATGCCGACATCGCCGGCATAGTTCGGATGCAGATGATCGAACAGCATCTGGCGGCGGAAGGAGCAGCCGACCGGCAGCGACCAAGCCTCGGCGATCGTGCGCATTTGTGCAACCGCCTCGGCGTCCCAGCGCGTGCCGCCGAGGATGACGAACGGCCGCTTGGCCTTGGCCAGCAGCTTTTCCAGCGCATCGAGCTCCGCTTCGCCCGGCCGTGTCTCAACCGGCGTGTGCGGCAAGGCGATGGCCGCTTCGACGATACTGGTCAGCATGTCTTCGGGCAGCGAGATCACCACCGGGCCGGGACGGCCCGATGTCGCCACCGCGAAAGCGCGGGTGACGAATTCGGGGATGCGCGAGGCGTCGTCGATCTCGACCACCCATTTGGCGATGTCGCCGAAGAACCTCTTATAGTCCACCTCCTGGAACGCTTCGCGCTCCTTGGCGTGGCTGGCGACCTGGCCGATGAACAGGATGACGGGTATCGAATCCTGCATGGCGATGTGGATGCCGGCCGAGGCGTTGGTGGCGCCGGGGCCGCGGGTGACGAAGCAGATGCCGGGCTTGCCGGTCAGGCGGCCATGGCAATCGGCCATCATGGCGGCACCGCCTTCCTGGCGGCAGACGATGGTGCGGATCGCAGAGTCGTGCAGCGCGTCGAGCACTGCCAGATAGGATTCACCCGGCACGCAATAGATGCGGTCGGTGCCGTTGGCTTCGAGCGCGTCGACGATGAGTTGTCCGCCGGTCTTCATTGTCCAGACTTCTCCAGTTCGGCAAGGATTTCTTGCGTGTGCTCGCCCAGGCGTGGCGAGGGGCGCTCATAGACCAGCGGCGTGCCGGACATCACCATCGGCGCACGCACCGAAGGCAGAAGATTGCCATGGCCGTCGTCGAGATCGAGCCGCATGCCGCGCGCGATCGTCTGCGGATCGGCAAACATCTGGCCGATCGTGTTGATCGGGCTCGCCGGCACGCCGGCCGCTTCCAGCTTGGCCAGCAGCGGATCGCGGTCAAAAATCTTCAGCGCCTCGATCATGCGCTCGCGCAACTTGACCCGGTTGGCGACCCGGGCGGGATTGGTGGCGAAGTCGGGATTGGCAGGCAGGTCGTCCAGTCCGACAGCGGCGCAGAATTTGGCGAACTGGCCGTCATTGCCGACCGCCAGGATGATGTGCCCGTCCCGGACCGGCACCACCTCATACGGGGCGATGTTCATATGCGCATTGCCCATCTGCACCGGCGATTGGCCGGAGACGAGATAGTTCAAATTCTGGTTGCCGAGCGCCGAGATCTGGGTGTCGAAAAGCGCCATGTCGACGTGCTGGCCTTCGCCGGTCTGCTCGGCATGGCGCAATGCTGCCTGGATGGCGATGACCGAATAAAGGCCGGTGAAGATGTCGGAG
>NZ_RZQI01001125.1:0-1659 GCF_003998335.1 Mesorhizobium sp. M7A.F.Ca.CA.002.05.1.1
TCGCCGACGCGCAGATTGTTGATGCCGGCCGGCAGTCTGCCTTCGAGCAGCAGCGGCAGCGACGACGAGGCGCCGCCGGAGATCACGTCGAGGCTTCTGCCGGACAGGCGCTCGGTCTTGTAGGCATGGGCGACGAGTTGGCCGAGATTTTCCGGCGTCGGCATGATGGCGCCGAAACAGCCGAGATTGGTGCCGATGCCGGCAATGCGAACGCCCTTGAACTGCAGTATCTGCTCGACGGTCGGGATCAGGTCGTTCGGCCAGATGCCTTCTCGCAGATCGCCGAGATCGATCATCAGCATGATGTCGTGGATGCGGCCCATGCGCTCGGCGATGCGCGATATTTCGCGGATGGTGGCGAGTTCCGACTGCAGGCTGATGTCGACGGTGCGCACCACCTCCTCGACCCGCGCCATCGGCGGGCTGCGCAACAGCATGATCGGCGCGTTGATGCCGCTGTCGCGCAGCCGGCGGATGTTCTCGAAACGCGATTCGGCGATGCCGGCGACACCGCCGCGCAACATGGCGCGCGCCACTTGCGGCATGCCGCAAGTGCCCTTGGTAACGCCGAACACTTTTATGCCCGACAGCGCGCAGCGCTCGACGATCGTGCGCGCATTGCGCTCGATGCGGCCAAGGTCGATAGCGACTTGCGGTCCCGACATCACTACCCCCCGTAGACCAGCCCCTGCGGGTCGATCTCCGGCTTGCGGCCGGAAACGAGGTCGGCAAGGAATTTCCCCGAGCCGCAGGCCATGGTCCAGCCGACATGGCCGTGGCCGGTGTCGAGATAGAGATTCTTGTAGCGAGCCTGGCCGATGACCGGCACCGAGTTGGGCATCATCGGCCGCAGACCGGCCCAGAACACAGCCTTCTTCTCGTCGAAGGCACCCGGGAAAAGATCCTTGCCGGTGCTGATGATCGTCTTGAAATCGGCGGGCTTGAAAGTTCGGTCGAAGCCGGTGAATTCAGCCGTCGAGGACATCCGCAAGCGGTTGCCCAGCCTGGAATAGCCGATCAGCCGGTCCTCGTCGGCGCCGCCCATGGTCGGTCCCTTGCTTTCGTCCTCCAGGGGAATCGTCGCGGTATAGCCCTTTACCGGATAGACAGGCAGGTCGATGCCGTAACGGCGCCCGAGCAGGCCGCTCTCCGGTCCCATCGAGATGACCACGGCATCGCCGGCGACCGGGCCGGCCGACGTCATCACCGCGCGCACATGATCGCCCTCGATGTCGAGGCCTTCGACTGTCGTGCCGAACAGGAATTTGACGCCGAGCTTCTCGGCAGCATAGGCGGCCAGCCTGTCGACAAACTGCTTGGAATCTCCGGTCTGGTCGGTTGGCGAATAGACGCCCCCGGCAATCTTGTCCTTGACGCCGGCAAGGCCTGGTTCCAGCTCGACCAGCCGGTCGCGGCCGACGATTTCGATCGGCAGGCCGTGCCTGGCAAGATAACGGTAATTGTCGGTGCCGGTATCGAGGCTCTTTTGCGAGCGGAAGAAGTAGAGAATGCCCTTCTTGCGTTCGTCGTAGTGGATGCCGGTCGCTTCCGAAAGCGCATTGATGCAGTCACGCGAATAGAGCGCGAGCCTGAGCTTGATGTCGGTGTTGGCGCGCAGGCGCGCCACCGTGCACTGGCGCAGGAAACGCAGGCTCCAGG
>NZ_RZQI01001126.1:0-1650 GCF_003998335.1 Mesorhizobium sp. M7A.F.Ca.CA.002.05.1.1
CCGCCAATGCACCCAAAGCGGCAGCGTTGCGCGGGACTGGAGCCTGCGGCGGGATAAGCAACAGCAATGACAGCCCCGCAACCCTGGCAGGAGCATTATCATTGGCCGTTGTCGGAGGCGGCAAGAAGGCTCGCGGCGTTTCGGCTTCGGGTTTTGCCTTTCTCGCCGCGATCGTTGCCAACGCCGCCTCTTCGCCCGTCTCAAGTTGGGCAAGATAGGCATCGACGATGCCAGCCGATGCGATCTGCTGCGATTTGACGGCCATTGGCGCGGCCGGCAAAGTCAACAGCGCTGGCGCTGTCTGTTGTGCGAGCAGAGACGGCGCCGGCGGTTGGACCAGCGCCTTGACCAGTGCCGTCATGACTGGATCGGCCTGCCCCGAGGGCACGGCCTGCGGCGTCATCACTTCCCTGAGCAAGGCGGGAAGACGAGTGGAGGAAATGTCCATTGCGGCCCACCAACACCATTTTTCCGCCTCACAATAAGCGTTCAGCATTGTCTCAGGCTTGTCGCATGCTTGACCTCGCCGGGAATTTATGGCGATGAAATCCTCATGAACCCTGGCGTCCCCGCATGATGAACCGTTTCGAAGGCCCCGGCGGCAAGGAAGCCCGCATCCGCTATCTGGATGGCGACTTCCAGGTTACCAGTCCCGGCGCGTTCGTGCGTTGCGCGGTGACAGGCGAAAGCATTCCGCTCGACGAGTTGAAATACTGGAGCGTCGCCAGGCAGGAGCCGTACATCAGCGCCACCGCCTCGCTGCGCCGCGAAATCGAGATGCATCCGGAGCTGCGTAAACGCGGTTAACCCTTCAGCTTGCGCTGGCGCCAGGCATCGAGCGTCTCGTCGATGATGCGCTCGGGAACGTGATCGAGTTCGAAGACAGTGTCGATCTCCAGCACCTCGAGCCGGTCGAGAAAGTCCTGTGGGGCGCCGTGGCGCAGCCGGGCCGCGTCCTTGGCGGTGGTGATGAGCACCAGCCCCTCAGTGCGTGCGGTCGCCGCCAACTCGGCAAGTTCGTCCTCGGCAAAGAAATGGTGGTCCGGAAACGGCCGCGTCAACGCCAGTTCGCCGCCGGCTTCGCGCACCGTGTCGAAGAATTTCTCGGGATGGCCGATACCGGCGAAGGCGAGGAACCGCTTGCCGGCAAGCCCTGCCTTGCCGCTTGGCTCTGTATGGGCCTCGAAGATCGGCCGGCCGGCGCGTGCCGCCTGGCGGACCACGCTGTCGGCGGCAGTGCCCTCGCCCATTTTCAACAGCCCGCTGGTGAAGACCAACTGGTCGACGATTTTGGCCCTGAGCGGCCCGCCCGGAATGACGCGGCCATTGCCAATTCCGTAGCGCGCATCGACGACGACCAGCGCATAATCGATGTGGATGCGGGCGCTCTGAAACCCATCGTCCATGATCAGGAATTCGCAGCCATGCCGTTCCAACAGCAGCCGGGCGCCGGCGGCGCGGTTCGGCGTCACCGCCACCGGCGCGTGTTCGGCGAGCAGCAGCGGTTCGTCACCGACATGCCTGGCACTGTCATGGTCGATATCGACCACGTGAGGCTCGGCGAACGAGCCGCCATGGCCGCGCGACAGGAAGCCGGGTTTCAGATGCATTCGCTTCGCCTGCTCGGCGAGCGCGATGGCCACCGGCTGT
>NZ_RZQI01001127.1:0-1645 GCF_003998335.1 Mesorhizobium sp. M7A.F.Ca.CA.002.05.1.1
GGATGGCGTCGCCCGCCGCTGTGTCCCATTCCATGGTGCGGCCGAAGCGCGGATAGACATCAGCCTCGGCGCTGGCGAGAAGGCAGAACTTCAAGGACGAACCGACCGAAACGATTTCGGCGGCACCGAGGTCGCGAATATAGGCCTCGGTTTCCGGTGTGTTGTGAGACCGACTGGCGACGACGGCCAGCGGCGTCGCGGCCGTTCTCGCCGCGATCGGCCGGCGGCCGACGATCTGGTAATCGCCATCGATTTCGAGTGATTCCGCCCTGCCCGGCAGGCCGGAAAAGAAGCGGCCCGTGCAGGGCGCAAAGACGACGCCGACTTCCGGCACGCCATCGCGAACCAGCGCTATGTTGACCGTGAAATCGGTGCGGCGGTTAACGAACTCCTTGGTCCCATCGAGCGGATCGATCAGAAAAAAAGCCCCGTCCAGATCGGGCGGCACGATGCCGGCGGAAGCTTCTTCCTCGGCCACGCAGGGGATATCGGGAAATGCGGCACGCAGTCCGGCGAGTATGATCTTTTCGCTCTCGCGGTCCGCCTCGGTCACCGGCGAGGCGTCGGACTTACGGTCAACCGCACAGCCGGCGTGGAACACGCGCATCACCTCGCGCCCGGCCGACAAGGCCAAGCGCTCGAAGATTTCAAGCATCAGCCTGTCGTCAGATGCCGCCGCCGCTATCGTATTGGTCTTCGGCAATGTCGCGCTCGTTCAGCCAGTGTTCCAGGGCGTCGACCATCTCTTCGGCCGACTTGCCGAGTGTCCGCAGATGGACCTCCGGGGTTTCCGGCGCTTCATAAGGGGAATCGACGCCGGTGAAATTCTTGATCTCGCCATTCAGCGCGCGCGCATAGAGGCCCTTCGGATCACGCCTGGCGCATTCCTCGAAAGGCGTATCGACGAACACCTCGACGAATTCTCCGTCGGCCATCAATTCACGTGCCATGCGCCGCTCGGCGCTGAAGGGCGAAATGAACGAAACAATGACGATCAACCCGGCATCGGCCATCAAACGCGCCACTTCGGCGACGCGGCGGATGTTCTCGACGCGATCGGCGTCGGTGAAACCAAGATCGCGGTTGAGACCGTGACGGACGTTGTCGCCGTCCAGGATATAAGTGTGGCGGCCGGTGGCGAACAGCTTCTTTTCGAACAGGTTGGCGATGGTCGACTTGCCGGAACCCGACAGCCCGGTGAACCAGAACACGGCGGGCCGCTGGTTCTTCATGTCGGCGCGCACGCGCTTGCCGACATCGAGCGACTGCCAATGGATGTTTTCGGCGCGGCGCAACGAGTGCAGGATCATGCCGGCGCCGACCGTGGCGTTGGAGATGCGGTCGATCAGGATGAAGGCGCCGGTGGTGCGGTTTTCGGCGAAGGGATCAAAGGCGATCGGCGTCCGCGTCGAAATGTTGCAGATGCCGACTTCGTTCATTTCGAGCGACTTTGCCGCTTCATGGGCAAAGTCATTGACGTTGATCCGATATTTCAGGTCGGTGACGGTGGCGCTGGTCTGGTCGGTCTCGGTGCGCAGGATGTAAGAGCGGCCTGGCAGCAACGCATGCTCGTCGAACCAGACGATGTTGGCGGCGAACTGATCGGCGACCTGCGGCCGTGCGGCAGGCGAAACCAGCATGTTGC
>NZ_RZQI01001128.1:0-1640 GCF_003998335.1 Mesorhizobium sp. M7A.F.Ca.CA.002.05.1.1
CCTCTCGCTATCGGTGCGGTCCGGTTCGGCGGCGGCTTTCTGGTTTTGGCCGCCGTAGCTCTCTGGCGGCGAGACAGGTGGCCGCCGAAGAGCGACTGGCTCGGCACTGGTGCATTGGGTCTTCTGTTCTTCGGGCTGTTTCCGGTGCTCTTCAATGGAGCCCTTGTCTACACGACGGCCGCGCGAGGTGCGCTTGCGCTTTCGACACTGCCTCTGCTCACCATGCTTGCCGCGGCAGTTCTGAAGATCGAGCCGCCGACCATCCGCAAGATCGTCGGTGTGCTGATCGCAATGGCAGGAGTGGCCGTAGCGCTCGGCACGAGCCTGACGACTGCTCCCCCAGATGCCTGGCGCGGAGATCTTCTCATGGTCGCGGCCGCTTTCTGCATGGCGCTCTACAACGTCTGGTCGAGACCATTTCTATCCCGCACCGCGCCAATCCCGTTCGTGGCGTTTGGCATGGGCGTGGGCGCGGTCTGCCTATCGGTCCTGGTGGTTTCGAGCGGAGGCTTCGCGCGACTTGCCACTCTCAGTGCACCTCAGTGGATCGCGAGCGCTTATCTGGCCATAATTTGCGGCGCCTTCATTTTCTTCCTTTGGGCATTCGCGCTCGAGCGCGCGCCGCCGACACTGGTTGCCGTCTCCGTTGCGGTGAATCCGGTGACGGCATCGATCTTCGGTGTTGTCTTCCTGGGCGAACAAGTGAGCGCGAACCTGATTGTCGGGCTGATGGCAGTCCTCGCAGGAATAGGCGTCGCAACGGGAGCAGCCGAGCGGCTTGGCCTGTGGCCCGACGATCGGCAGTCACGTCGAAGGCAGCCCTGAGCGCTGACCAAGCAAAACGGGGGAAACGAATCCAGGCGAATACAGCGATCATCCCTGTTGGCGCAGGGAATTGCTGCTGGCGTTGGCCAGGGCGATGGTCCAAGAAGGGATCACCGACACGTGATCGCCTCTTCATGTCCTCCATCCGCCCGATGATCCCGCTTCTTCTCGCCGCCGGCATCTTGCTCGGCGGCAATGGGCTGCAGAGCACGCTGATCGCGCTGCGCGGCGCGCAGGAAGGGTTTTCGGCTTCCGACATCGGCCTGATGGGCACCTTCTACTTCGCCGGCTTCCTGCTCGGCTGCCTGGCCATCACCCGCATCATGAAGGCGGTCGGCCATATCAGGGCATTTTCGGCGCTGGCGGCAATCGCCTCGGTAGGCACCTTGCTCCTGGTGCTGGTCATCGATCCGGTGATGTGGTGCGCGGTGCGCCTTGCTGGCGGCTTCTGCTTCGCCGGGCTGTTCACCATCGTCGAAAGCTGGCTGAATTCCGGCGTCGGCAATCACGACCGGGCACGCGTGCTGGCGATCTACCGGATGGTCGACATCGGTTCGGTGACATCAGCCCAGTTCCTGATCCCGGTCTTCGGCGCCGGCGGTTTCGCCATCTTCGCCATCATGTCGATGATGATCACCTTGTCGCTGGTGCCGGTGTCGCTCGGCGACCGCTCCAACCCGGCACCACCCGAAGAGGTCAAGCTCGACCTGGCGCGCGTCTGGCGGATTTCGCCGCTGGGCTGCTTCGGCTGCATCGCCGTCGGCGTCACCAACAGCGCCTTTCGCACCTTGTCGCCGGTCTATGCCGAGCAGATC
>NZ_RZQI01001129.1:0-1638 GCF_003998335.1 Mesorhizobium sp. M7A.F.Ca.CA.002.05.1.1
GAACCAGCCTTGCGCCATTCCTCGAAGGCATGCCAGTCGACATGCCGGGGCAGCCATTTCGATGTAGTCCATGCCGGCTCGCTTGAGCGCTTTGTCGGAGAGCGGAAATCCGGCCGGTTCGATGATGTCGACGCCAAGTCCGAGGCACGCGGCGAAGCGCAGGATTGTCCCGGTGTTGCCGGCAATGTCAGGCTGGTAGAGCGCGATGCGGAGACGACAGTTCATTTCCGCGTCCTTCTAATAAGTGGCGGATCGGCCACAGCGGCTTGGCGGTTTTGGAAATTGCTGGACCTGCGGGTGGCCATTTTCTGCGAGGTCGGGTATACAGCCAGGATTGTCAACCCGAACCGATGGAGGGGTAATTCATGATGATCATGCACATCCAGCGCCCCTCTCGTGGGCTTACCTGCCTGCCGGCGGTTTCGGTACGACGATTCTCCTGACTCTCTAAGACTTGATCGCACCGATTCCCGCCGAAACGATTTTTCGGCTCTCGAAGGAATCCTGCGATGTTTTTCAAAAAGTCAAAAGGGCTGAACACCCCAGCTGAACCTGTCCGGACCGATGCTTGTCATGTCCAGACCGACGCAAAGCATGCCTCCGGCCGAATGCCGGCGGACGATATTGCTTCGCCTTTTTATCTCGATTTTCACACGGAGGACGGACCGATGTTCGATCCCTATAGAATACCTGGCTCGAGGAGCCTGCATATCCATCGACTGCCGACCTGGGCGCTGCTGATCGGCGACACCTATTCGTCGGCGGTGCACGCCGAGGTTCGCCGCCGGCCGCATCGCGGCATGCTGCCGGATGTCGATTTTTCGCGCGCGGTTCCCGATCTGAGCCGGCCTTCGCTGGTGCGCCGGATCATCCGGCTGATCCGGCCGGGCGCGAAAAACCGGGCTGGCGGCACCGTGTCGTCAGGATCGTCTGGCGCAGCTGTCGGCGAAAAGCCCGCGAGCCCCTATATTGCGCGAAGCAGGGCCGACGGTCCGGGTGATTCCAGACCGTCGGCCCTTGACGCCATGGGTTCCGCGGATTTCGTACGCTCACGTGCCGCGTAAGCGGCACACACATTTCACAGGCATAACCTATGTTGTTGTTTAGCTGGTTTGAAAAAAGGCTCGATCCGTTCCCCGCAGCGGAACCGGTCGAGCCGCCCAAGACGCTGGTTGCCTTCTGCCTGCATTATACGCGCGGCGCATGGCCATATATCCTTTTCGACGCGGTGCTGGTGACGGCCATCGCGATCGCGGACGTATGGATGTTCGGCTTTCTCGGCCGCATCGTCGACTGGCTGTCGGGGCAGAATCGCGAAACCTTCCTGCAGACGGAAGCCTGGAAGCTCGCCGGCATGGCCTTCATCGTGCTGTTCGCGCTGCCGGGCACGGTATGGCTGCATTCGTTTCTCAACCAGCAGACGCTGATGGGCAATTATCCCATGCGCATCCGCTGGCAGGTGCACCGCTATCTGCTCAAGCAGTCGATGAGTTTCTACCAGGACGAGTTCGCCGGCCGCATCGCGACAAAGCTGATGCAGACGGCTCTCGCCGTGCGCGAATGCGTCATCAAGGTGATCGACGTCCTGAACTACGTTATCGTCTATTTCCTCGGCATGCTGCTCATCGTCGGCTCGGC
>NZ_RZQI01001130.1:0-1635 GCF_003998335.1 Mesorhizobium sp. M7A.F.Ca.CA.002.05.1.1
GCCGGCAGAAGCAGGAAGGTGGAAGACACCGTCCTTGGGGCCAGCGATCGCGCAACGATGCTCGGGTGGACCGCCGGTGTTGGCACCGACATCAAGCTGACCGACAATGTCTTCGGCCGCGTCGAGTATCGTTACACCGACTTCGGCAGCAAGAGCTTCGACGGCATCGGCAAGGTCAAGGCCACCGACAACCGCGTCACCTTCGGCGTCGGTATGAAGTTCTAAGTCGTTCAAGCCACGACACGAAAAAGCCGGGCCTCGCGCCCGGCTTTTTTTGTGTCTGAGTGATTTTCCCGGTGATCGAATCGATAACCCGGGAAATCAATTCCGGGCAATCGGCTATCAACCAGGAATGCAGGGCTTCAGTTCTGGAAACTTCTCGTCGAAGCGTGCCGCCCATCGCGTCAACCGGGCGCGACCCTTCTCCCATTTTCCGGCAAAACGCAGCGAGAGATAGCCAAGGCAGGCGCGCAGCGCCATCTGGCCGGCGGTGATCTTCTTCGGCAGCTTCGGCGGGTTGGCATTCAGCAGGTCGAGTGCCGCCGTGATCTTCGCCCACTGGCGATCGAGCCAAGGCTGATAGACCATCTCCTCGGGCCGCGTGCGCCGTTCATAGACCATCGACAGCGCGCAGTCGCAAATGCCGTCGGCCAATGCCTCCAGCACTTCAGCCTCGAGCCGCTTGTCGGGATTGCGTGGAAAAAGCGCGCTCTTCGACAAACGGTTGAGATGCTGGGTGATGGCGCGACTGTCGTGGATGGAGCGGCCGTCGTCGAGCACCAGAACCGGGATCTTGCCGAGCGGGTTGGCGCCGATCAGTTCGGTCGGTTTGTCGTCCGTTTTGACCGCCACCGTTTCGATGTCGATGCCGGCATAGGCGGCTGCCATGCGCACTTTGGAACTGTAGGGAGAGGAGGACGCATAGAGCAGTCTGGGCATGATCGGTTTCCTGTTTTGCAGGCCGGCAGTGTTGACCGATCAAGCGCGATCGAGCAATGGCCAGAAGCGGAAAACCCGGCCGCCAGCGAGCGGACTCATCGGCCGGGGCCGTTTGGCGAGCGCTCCATGAAGACGGTGCTTGATCACATAGTCGCCGAGTTGCCAGAATCGCAGGGATCACTCAGCCGACAGCCAAGACCGAAGGGCCTCGCGCCGATATTTCATCAAGCGCATGAATGGCACAAAAAGCCCCACCGGACTCCGCCCTATGGCGAAGTCCTGGGAGCTGCGAAAAGATATCCTCCGTCCGCCTCTGTTCTCGCCTTCCGACTGCCAAACAACGAACGGGGCGCCTGTCGGGCACCCGCCCTTGACTGTTTCGGCACCGCCCCCGGCGAGGGAAGACGCGACTACTTCTTGCCGGCCTTCGCGGGTGCTGCCTTCGGCTTGGCCGCAGGTGCCGCTTTCTTCACCGGTGCTGAAGATTTCGCTGCCGCAGCCTTCTTTGCCGGAGCAGCTTTCGCAGCCGGCTTCTTGGCCGGTGCAGCCTTGGCAGGTGCAGCCTTGGCAGCCGGTTTTTTTGCAGGTGCTGCCTTCTTCGCTGCGGGTTTCGCCGCAGCCTTCGCTGCAGGCTTCTTGGCTGGTGCCGCCTTCGCCGCCGGCTTTGCCGCTGCCTTGGCGGGTGCTGCTTTCTTC
>NZ_RZQI01000112.1:0-10906 GCF_003998335.1 Mesorhizobium sp. M7A.F.Ca.CA.002.05.1.1
GCTCCGAACAGATGCCCGTCGATGAGGATGGGTGACGCGATGATTTGTGTGTTGTCCGTCGGACCCGATACACTGACGCCCTGACGCTTTCCCGTGGCCATTTCGGTGGCGGCGAGAAGTCCGCCGACCGGCGACTGTGAGTTCGGCCATGCGGCGGCCAGCACATAAGGCCCGGTATCGGCTTCCCCGAGCACCAGGGCTGCTGCCGAGGCATCGGCAATCTGGCGGCACAGGAGGCCCAGCCACGCGCCAATGAACTCATCCGATGTCCCGGCAGTGCGGAAGCGTGTCCACAGCGCCTGGTCCAGAACGCTGTAGCTGACGATGCCGGCATCATCCAGCATCCTGTGGGTATCACTTTCAAGGATGCTATCGGCCATGGACAGCCGTTTCGAGGCGGCGCGCGCAGTTCGCGAGATGTGTGAACTGCGCCGCCATCATTGTCTCATCGCACTCCAAACAGACTGGACAGGCGCGACAGCAGTCCCTTGCGGTTGCTCCATTCGGCGAGACCGTTGAGGTCGTCCGAAGTTGCGTCGCCATCGTCCTGATCCGCATCGGGCGCTGCATCGTGCGGACGGTCCTGCTGCCGACCCTGTGCGGCAACAAAGGTTCCGCTGGCTTCGTCGAACACCCAGTTGAGCTGGCCGCTTGCCTGCAAGCCAGAAGTAGCCCCGGTCAGCACGATGTCGTCGGTCTTGGCGCTTGTATCGGCTTCTGACTTGGAATGTGCCGCCGCCGTGCCGCCGGAAGCTCTTGCGCTCGATATCGTCGTGGCTTCGCCAATCGGTTCAGCCCGGGCAATGCCTGCGCTCTGGAGCAATCCATGCTCCTGCGCGCCGACAAAGACGCCCAGGCCATCATGGAAGAGCTGCGTTTCAGTCAGCGGACCGGCAGATCCGGCCTCCGGCAGCCGGCGCTCGCCGGCGGCCAACTCAGCCGACATCACGCCCGCGTCGCCCTCATCGTGATCCAAGCCCGCCTGATGGCCGATCTCGTGGATCAGCACCGACAGAAGGTCCATCCGTCCATCGGCGGCGCCGCCCGGCAACGCCGTCAGGTGCCCGGAGGCATCGAGCTGGAACTCGCTGCTGTCGAGAGGTGACAGGTCGACGAACCAGCCCTGTCCGGCCGCATTGCGGTCGATCATCACCGCGCCGAACACCGACTGTGCCAGCGCCGAGCCAGGCAGATCGGTGATCTGGACATCCAGGTTCGACAGCTTGGCAAGTTGTGTCGCGTCGAGTTGGCCGCTTCCCGACCAGATCGCCACCGCCTGCGCCAACATCGCCTTGGCCTGATCGATGCCGACCGCCGTTGCCGTGTCCGCGGCCTGGCCGAGCGAAGCAAGCGCCAACTGATTGGAGCTGGTGCTGAACGCCGACGCATTGGTGCGGATCTGCAGCCGGTCGAAAGACGCACCTGCATTGCCTGTCACCAGACCGAACTCGCCATCGGCAATTGCTGCATTGAAGCCATAACTGCCGACGAATGCGCCGTTGACGGTGATCGAGAGGGCTGCGCCTCGTATGGTCAACTGGACGTCATAGTCCGTCGTTGAACTGAGCGTGCGCGCGAAGCTCTGATCGATCACCGTGCCGCCCTTCGACGTCACGTGTCCGACCAAAACCTTCTGGCCAACCACATCCAGGGTGACGAACTTGTAGTCGTTGGCGCCGTAGTAGTCGAAGACGATGCCAGCGGTCCCGGCGGTCTTCAACTTCGCCGTCAGTTCCAGATAGGCGTCCGCCCCGATCGCCGGGCCGACATCCAGCAGATTGGTGCCAGCGCTGGCCGCCGCATTCAGCCTGCCGCCCGAGAGCGTCCAGCCTTGAGCCGCAGTCTTCGACATCGGATAGGTCGGCGGCCCGTTGAACTCGGCTGCGTAGTCGAGCGTGATCTGTGGTGGCAAGACCTGGACACGGAAGTTGTCCACCGTACCCTTCGAGCCGCTGTTGCCGACACCGACGAGGCCCTTGTTCAGCGCCACCGGCTGGCCATCGACGATGCGCGGCGCGAAGGTGTAACTGAACCAATTCACGCCGGCGACGGTCAAACTCACGTTCGTGCCGTTGACTGCGAGCAGGACATCGTAAGCCTGGTTCGCTTTGAGCTGCACCGGCTTGTTGGACTTGACCAATTGATGCCAGCCGCTGGCGTCGCGATAGCCCATCTCGATCTGGTCGTTCGAGATATTGATGCCGGCATATTTGAAATCGGTCGGCGAATAATAGTCGAAGATGATGTAGGAGTTGGCCTTCCAGCCGCCGGTCGGCTTGTCGGCCGTCAAGGTCGCCGCGAGCTCGTAGTAGATCGGCGTATAGGCGTCGAGATAGAGAACCGCGGCTGCCTGATCCCAGGTGCTTGCCGACTGAACGGTGAGCTTGCCGCTGGTGACGGCGAAATTGCCCTCATCGACCGCCACGACCTTGGCATTGCCGTCGTTGAAGTCAGCCGTGCGCAGCACGTCTCGCTTACCGCCCGGAATGTTGCCAGCCTGGGGATCCGTCGGACCGCCGGTCTGATCCTGCCAGAAGCCATGATCCTTCTGGGTGATCAGGCCGATTTCACCTTCCACGCCGCCCATGAACATATGGACGTGGCTGTACTTGTCGTCTCCATTGATGCTGCCAGTGTCAGCGGTGCGGGTGATGTCGACACCGTCGCTGAATGCCTGCGCATAGAGGAAGTCGAACAGTTGCGGCGGCACCTGCCGGCTTACCGTCGCGATACCGAACGGTGCGAACGGCACCAGGTAGCTGTTGTACTCCCCGACCCAATCGATCAGGCGGTCGCCACCGGTGTTGCCGATCAGGATGTCGAGCCCGGCCCCACCGAAAACGCGGTCCTCATACATTGGGTGCGTCTCTGGCTGGTCGTTCAGCCAGTTGTTGGTCGAGAGCACATCGTCGGCATTCATGAGGTCGTTGCCCCAGCCGCCATAGATGTGGTCGCGGCCAGTGCCACCAACGATCCAGTCATTGCCCAGGTCACCGAAGACCGCATCGTTGCCGTCGGTGTTGCGCTGCGCAAACGCCGTCGGCGTGCCGTTCGGCGCAAAAGCGATCGCACCGTTGACCAGCGGTCCTTCATTGTCGACGAGGTTGAGGAAATACTGGCGCGTGATGGGCGCCGCACCGGTCTTCCATACCGAACCATCGGCGTTGAACATGATTGTCCGGCGCGGATCGTACTCGTCATAAAGGAAGAACTCGCCGAGCCGGCTCTGCACAGGCTTCGGCGCATTCCACGGATCGCTGTCGGGACCAAACCTCAGCACGTCGCCAGGGTTCCATGGCCGCGAGAAGTCGGTGCGCACGATGCCCACGACATTGCCCGCTGCATCGAAGCGCTGCGTATAGGAATCTGGCAGAGCTTCCCCGCCGCCGACCGCATCGTCGCCGGAACCGCCATGGATGAAGTCGTCACCCAGGCCGCCGAAAATGATATCGTCCACGACATTGGCGTCAAACAGCGGATTGTCGCCGCCCTGTGCGTTCGGCGTCAGATTGTAAGGGGTCAGGTCGACCGCCTTCTTCATCTTGCCACCGACATTGATCGTCTCGGTCTGCACCTGTCCCGGAGTGGAGATGAACTCGTTGAGCACATCGCCCTGGCTGGTGCGCGTATCCGGATCGGTCGCCAGCAATGGCAGCACGCCGAACAGGCTTTCGCCGTAGGTCGCGCTGTTGCGGCTGGTGAAGATGCGGCCGTCGTCACCCAGGATGCCGTCCTCACCGGTACCACCGGAGATCCAATCATTGCCCCAGCCGCCGATCAGATCGTCGTTCTCGGCATCGCCGAAGATCCGGTCATGGCCGCCGCCGCCATAGGCGGTGTCGTCACCGGTTTCGCCATGGAACTCATCATGGCCGCCGATGTCCTGCTTGGCCCATAGGCCGAACTCGTTGCGATAGGCAGGATTGTTCGGGTTGGTTTTGGAGAACAGGTCCGGACGGAAGTCCGGGCCGCCCGGCGTGTAGTCGAGCAGATGGATGCCACGCACGACGAGGCGTTCGCCACCAGCGCGCGCCGGGTCATTCACGTCGTAGTTGAACTGCACATAGAGCTGTTGCCCGGCTGCGCCGGTCGGATTGATGTCGGTGTGATTGACGCCGACGATCCGCACGATGTTGCCGTTGTCGCCGATCATCGAGTCGGCATCGCGGGCAAAACGCGAATTGGCCAGCGTGCCGTCATTCGGCAGATTATCGTCATTGCGATCAATCTCGATGCCGGCGCCGCCGAAAATATAGTCGTCTCCGTCAGGCCGCATATTCGGATCGATGAGGCTGAAGAAGGACGAGGAACCGCCGATCAGATCATCCTGGCCGAGACCGCCGAATATCTGGTCGTCGCCGCCACCGCCTTCGATATAGTCCTGGCCGTCGGTCGCCGCCGTGAAGGAGGCGATCACCGTCAGCGGACCGATCGGATCGGTGACGCCGGCGGATGTGCGCGATGCGCCGACATGCGAGGTACCGGCAAAGGCAAGCTCGATGCCGCCGTCGCCCTGCACCACGTCATGGCCGAGCTGACCTAACAGTTCGTCATTGCCTTCGCTGCCGGCGATATAGTCGTTGCCGAAGCTGCCGACGCCGGCCGCGCCCTCGTCGAAGGCAAAGGTGTGCAGCGCCGCGTAGTCGACCGAATACTCGCTCCACCACGGAGCCCCGTCCGGATCGCGATACCGCCGCGCGATGCTGTCGACCAGCAGCAGGCCGCTGTTGTCGGCATTGACTGTGCCGAGGCCGGCCGGCATCGGCCGGTCGGTACGGCTGTACATCAATGTTCCGGCCAGCGTCTGGAAGCGCAGACTGAACGTGTCATTGTACAGATTGCCGTGAGCGCCGCCCTGGCGCGACAGGTAGACGTTGTCGCCGAAGACGCGATCGTCCTGCTGGTCACCATCGAGCAGATCATGCCCGGCGCCGCCGACGATGACGTCGCGGTCGAGGCCGCCGAACACCACGTCGTCGCCGCCATTTTGCAGTTCGGCCGATTTGATGCCGGTGACCAACGCCAGCTCGGTCGTCTGGATGCGCTGCTTCAAGGCTGACGGGAAGTTCGGATCGTCGACGAACATTTCGATCACGCCGTGATCGGCGAAGATGATGTCGTCGAAGTCGCCGAGCAGGCCGGCAGCCGCGACCGAACTCGGCCCATAGCCGAGATGCGAAGCGCCATCGCCGAAGATCACGTCGTCGCCCGCATTCATCAGGTCGCGAACCGACGACTTGACCGGCTTGATCGTCGTGCCGTTGGTGTCGGCATTCGGATCGGCCGAAGGCAACGGACTGTTGTCGACCGTGTCGATGAACAGCTGGCGCGTGAAGATATTCACGTTGACGCCGCTATCGCCATAGATGTGGTCGGCGCCGCGATTGCCGATGATCAGGTCGTCGCCGGAACCGCCGGCGAGATGATCGCCAGCCTGGCTGCCGTAGATCGTGTCGTTGCCCGCGCCGCCATAGATCGTCAGACCGACGCTCGGCAGGTTTGCCGACAGCGTGCCGGCGAACAAGGCGCTGGCGTCGATGATGTCGTTGCCGGCTAGCTTGTAGGGATTGGCGAGCGGGAACACCCACTCGTCATCCTCGTTCTCGCCGTCCTGCAGTTGCGGGAACGGATCGAACGGCTTCTCGCCGAATTCCATACCCAAGACATTGTGCGCCTGGCCGGAATACCAGATTCCGTCCTGGCTGGTGTCGCCATAGATGACCAGTGGCGAGTTCGGCCCGGCGCCGCCGGTGACGATAATATGGTCGCCACCGACACGCCTGCCACCGTCCAGCGTTATATCGACACCGGAGACGGTCATCGCAACACCGGCTTTCGGCGTCAGCGCAACGCTCTGCAGCGTTATCACGCTCGCAGTGAGCGCCTGGATGGTGAACGTGCCGGCAAATCCGCTCAGCTGCACCTTCTGGCCCACATAGAAGCCATCCGCCAGCCAGCTGCCGACACTGCGTGTCAGGCTGTTGGTGGTGATGTTGACGGTCGCCGTGCCGGTGATGGCGCGCGGCTCCGCGACGTGCAGTGAACGCTCGGCATAGCTGTTGAACGTGTTGAGCGCGAGCACCGTGCCGGCTGGCTGGCCGGCGCGTGTGTTCGGTGCGCTGAGCACCAGCTTGCTGCCGTCACCCCATGTCAGCGCGGAGTTGCTCGGCGCCGGCAGGGTCGCATCGGCGATCGCCAGAATGGTGCGCGTGTAGGTTTCGCCCGCAAGCTGGATTACCTGGCCAACCTGATAGCGGTCCTCCGACCAGTCGCGGCCGTCCTGACGGGTGACGATGATCTGTCCACCGGTTCCGGCGGCGATGTTCATCGGGCCGGTGCTTTCCAGATACATGTTGCCGCCGCCATGAACGAGCGTCAGCGCGCCATGCTGGCCTTGCACGTAGAAGCTCTTCACCGCGCTGTTTTGCGTCGCGAGCGGCGCGCCCTCGAGCGTCAGCGAGTAGCCGTCTTCCGATATCTCGATGATGCGGAAGTTACGCTTGCCGCTGGCATCGACCATCGTCACCAGATGTCCGGCGAGGTAGCCTTCAGCGGCCCATTTGACGTTGTCGTGGCGCGTGACGATGCCGCCGGTATAAGTTGGGTCGACATCGACTTCGGCCACCACGGTCTGCAGCACGGCGTTGGTCACGGGGTTGATGCGATTGATGGTGCGCGGTGCTTCCGAGACCGGCGCGAGTTGTCCGCCGATGACGCGCATGACCGCGCCGGCGATCGCCACGATCTGATACTCGCCCTGCGCAAAGTCTTCGGCGATCGAGATGAAGTCCCCGACCGCAAAGCCGGCCCAGTTGCCGCCGTCGGTGCGCGTGATAATGCCGCCCGCCGTCGTCGTGGCCACATCCACCGACTTGTTGAGCGTGATCACATCCTTATCGAAGGCGGTGATGGTGTGCGGCCCGTCCGCCACGCTGGCCAGCGTCGGTCCGCTCAGAACCAGGATCGAGTTGTCATTCGGATCCGCGCCTTCGGCCGGATTGGCCGGATTGATCAGCGCATCATTGATGGCGACGATCGTCCAGACGCCCGGCAGGTTGTCGATCTTCACCGTTTGGCCGACGAGGAAGCCCATCGCTTTCCAGTCGAATCCGGTGCGCACGATGGTGCCGCCGTTGACGCCGGATGGCGTTATGTCGAACGTGCTCGTCACCTGCACCGGCGGCGCAGGATTGAGCGTGCCCTCGATGACGAGCTTGTCGTTGCCTTCACCGAGCATCAGATTGACCACCTCGATGGTGCTCTTGGTGCTGTCGGTGCCGAAATCGCCGTTCTGGTCGACGCTGATGCGTCCGAAGCTGATGCCACCCGGGAAGAAGCCGGATTCACCGAAAGTCGGATCGCCGGTCACACCGAGCCCCAGGCTTAGATTGTCAGCCATGTTGAAGCCGGTGAGCGTCGTCGCCGTCATCACGCCGCCGACATCTTCCTTGCTGGTGTCGTTGAAGATGTTCAGCACGTCGATCTGTTGCGATTCCGGCGGCTGCTGGCCGATCGCGATCAGGAAGTCGTCGGCTTCGCCTGGCAGCTTGAGGCCGTTCTCGAGTGAACGGTCGGCGCCGGTGACGCCGCCCTCGACAGCCAACGGTCCGCGCAGCTTGGACAGGTAATGGCCGGAAACCGGGAAAACCTTGACGCCTTCGCGGGTGATCGGCACTTCGTATTCGGTGTCGGCGCGCAGTTCGACCGTCTGCTGCTGGTAGTAGTTGGCCGGCGTGAACACGGCCAGGGCCGCGGTGCGAACCACGTGCACATCGTTCAGCGTGGCGCCGAGATGCGGCAGGATCTGCGCGACATTGGTGCCGGTGATCTGGATCGAGGTGTCCTTGGTGTCGTTGTCGCCGCGGATGATCGCGATCTTGAAGTCGCCGATCAGATTGTCGGCCGTATCGAACACGCGGATCCACTGTCCTTCGAGGAAACCGAATGACAGCCAGCCATCGTCCTTGTCGCCAAGTCCGGCGATGGTGATCCGGTAGGTCGGCACAAGTCCTTCCATGACCTGCTCGAAGCGGATATTGCCGGTGTACTCGCCGTCCCGCGCCAGATCGGACAGGATGACGTCGTCCTTCGCGCCTGTCGCTGCCAACAGCCTGTCGACCTTGAAGAACTTTCCGTCCGCATCGATCGAGGTGATGAAATAGTCGCCGCTGCCGGCGCCGGCATTGCCGATGCGTATCTGCTGGCCGACGAAGAAGCCTTCATCGACGAAGCTGCCGAGATCGGCACCGGTGCTACGCGTGATCTTGCCCAAGCCACCTTCGTTGGAGAAGACAAGATTGCCGTCGAATATCTGCGTTGGCCTGAGGCCGCCAATGATGCTGTATCCGGAGCCGGGCGTGACCGCGACGCCATTGACACTAACGACATCCGCCAGACCGTCCGTTAGTACCGCGACGCTGACGTTGGTCGACGGCGCCTTGGTCAGCCGGATCGTATAGTCGTCGGTGTCCGATCCATCGCCGTTGAGCAGCGTATTGCCTTCACTCTCCAGCACAACCGCGCCGGCGCTGTCATTGTCGATCACGTCGATGTCGACATAGCCCGGGCCTGAGCGCAGGTTCGGGAAGACATAGTTGTGGTTGGCGTCGACTGTCAGCGCCTGGTCGAGCTGGAAGAAGATCGCCGCCGTGTGCGGGTCCTCACGCGGGATGTCGTCGCGCGCTTCGATGCCGACGCGCACCGCATCGTTCCAGTTGCCGCTGTCGAAAGTGATGCGCCAGTAGCCGTCGGCACCCTTGAACATGCGGTTGTCGAGACCGTTCGGATCATCGACGTCGTAGATCATGATGTTTTCGTCGCTGAACTCGTTGACGTACAACTTGACGACGATCGTGTCGCCCGCGTCGGGCGCCTTGGCGAGCTGCACCAGCAGTTCGTCATTCAGCTTGGTCGTGGCATTGCCTTCGATGACCAGCGAGCGGCCATCTTCGGTGTTCGTGCCGGGCGTCACCTCGGTGACATAGATTCCGGGCGTGTCGTTGTCACGCAGGTCGACCTCGACGTTGCGCACGTCCGCCGCGTCGAAGGGATCGCCGTTCGGATAGGCCGCGGCCAGCAGTGCCGGTGCGACACCGCTGGTGTCGGAGATGACACTGTGCTGGACGACGACCACTCGATCGCCCTCAGCGCGCAAATCGTCGGGCGCATAGAGGTACACGTTCTGCGCCGTGTTCCAGTTGGTACTGTCGAAGGCCAGCACGATCGAGCGGTCGTTGATGATCGTCGGAACGCCGTTGATGGTGATGACATGCTGGAATTCGCCGTCGGTTCCGACAGCGCCGGGATCCAGCTTCGATAGCCAGATCGTATCGCCGATGCCATTCGGCAACGGTGCCGGATTGATCAGCGTGCCGTCTTCTTCCTGCTGTGGCGAACGTGCCGCCGAGATCGTCACATAGACGATCTGGCCGGCCAGCGGCGCCACCGCCAGCCTGACGGTGTAACTGTCGACATTGCGCGGCCCGCCTTCGCGAACAGCCGTGAAGCCATCCGTTTCGTCGATGCGGACGATGCCCTCCTGGGGGCCGGCCACGTGATAGTCGAAGCCGTCGACGAGGACGCCATCGTAGAGTGGATCGCCCGAAGTGACGAGGTGGTCAACGGCGCCGGAGGCACCTTCGAGTTCGCGCGTGATGATATCTTCCGTGACATCGCCCGCGACATTGATCGTGTCTGAACCCAGACCGCCGATAACGCGATAGGCTACGCCGAAAGCCGTCGATTGGACGAAGAATTCATCGTCGCCTTCAAGCCCGTCGACCTCGACCACTTCGATCGTGGTGTAGCGAACGTTGAGGCCGGCGCCGAAGATACCCTTATCGGTGATGGCGAAATCGTCGGCGAATTCCGTGCCGAGGATAACCAGCTTGTCAAAGCCGGTGCCGCCGTCGACCGAGACCGGCGCGTTGACGTTGTATTGCACTTCGTCTTCGCCGCCGCCGGCGCGGATGTCCGGCGCGCGCGCGACCGAGAAGCCGAGCCCGATGATCGACTTGGCGACGCCGAAGTCGTCCAGCACGATAACGTCGTCGGTATAGTCGTCAGGCGTCGAGTCAGCGTCGGCGAAATTGATCACGCCATCGCCATTGGTGTCGAGCGTCACCGCCGGCAAATCGTCCTGATCGATCGTGCCGTCACCATTCCAGTCCTGGTTGGCGACCGCCGCAATGGCGAACGCGCGGACGATGAACAGGTCGTTGTTGTCGTCGCCTTCGAGCCGCAATTCGGCCTGGTTGGCATAGACCCGGAATTCGTCGTTGCCGGTGCCGCCTTGCGCCACCATCGGCGCACTGATGCCCGGGCTCAGCCAGCCGCGTGTCGTGGCCACCATGTCGGGGAACACGTCCTGGTCGAGCAGGTTGCCGCCGAAGAACGGCGTGACGCCGTTTTCCGCATCGCCGGTGCGTTTGGTGCCGAATATCTGGCCGATGTTGAAGGAGTCGTCACCGGCGCCGCCTTGCAGCGAAACGATCGCCGTGGTGTCGTCGGAGTAGAAATTGTCGTTGCCGCCCTGCCCCTCGATGGTGATCCGGCCATTCAGCGCGGTGTCGTAGTTGATGCGCGCGACTTCGTTCGAAGGCTCATTGTCCTCGATCGTATCGGCATAGGTCTTCGGCTGTCCGTAGACCATGGCGACGTAGCCTGGACGGTCGGCGGCTTCGTGCGGCAGATAGTTGGCGCCGCGCAGCAGGAAGATGTCGTCGATCGGCTTGTTGCCGCCGATCAGACCATTCTGCGACGAATCGTACCCGAAGATCGTCAGTTCATCGACACCGTCGATAGGACGCCCGCTGTCGAGAATGTTGATGACGTAATTGCGCTGGAAGTCGGTGCCCGCGGTGCCCTGCCCCGGATTGTTGGAGCCAAGCGTGTAGATCTCATAGAG
>NZ_RZQI01001131.1:0-1629 GCF_003998335.1 Mesorhizobium sp. M7A.F.Ca.CA.002.05.1.1
ATGTCGGGCCGCGATGCCGTCACCCGGCTCTGCGGACCGCCCGACATGTCGGGGGTCTGGAAGCCGAGGTAGACCAGCCGCCCTGATATGGTCGAGAAGATACCGAAGAACACCGCCATGGTCATGACGATGCGCGTCCTGCCCTTGCCGCCGGTCGCCTTGCGGGCGCCCTCGACCACGATCGATCCATCTTCACTCGTCCTGGCGCGACGCTTCAGCAGTTTGCCGATCATTGGGCGATGCCTCCGGTCACGACGGGATCCTTACTGTCCGAAGGCGCTTGGTCGGAATTGTCGGCCATGCCGCCCTGGCGTCCCGACAGGATGTCCTGGATGTCAAGGGATTTGGCCGGCAGGTCGCCGATGCCGCCGATCTGGCGAGCGCTGACCGGCTCGAGTTCGAGCTGCGACTTGTAGAGTTCGGCGAGCTTCTGCAGCCGCGACGGCTGGGTAAGCAGGCTCCAGTCGGCCTTGAGCAGGTCGATCGTGTCCTCCTCATAGCGTATCTGCGCATGGATCTTCTGCACCGCGGCCAATTGTTCCTCGGCCTCGCGCTTGGCCTTGTAGGTAAGGGCCGCGACCGCAACCATGACGGCGATCAGGACAATGTCGCTGGTACGAAACACTTAGCTACCTCTCCCCCGGCCGGCCTGTGCCAGGAAGTGTTGGGCCGGGAAGCTTTGGAAGGCCGAAAATCGAAAAATCGCTGCTGCGCGCTGGCGCATCCGTGCGGATTGCCGCGCGCAGCCTAGCCGAACGGGCGCGCGGATTGGCCGCCACCTCGGCGTCGCCGGCAGTCACGCCGCCACCCGCCTTGCGGAACGTCGCGGTGCGGGCATGCGCCTCGGGCAAATGCCGCGAGCCGGTCGCGACATCGGCCCGGTCGGCGATGAAACGCTTGACGATGCGGTCTTCCAGCGAATGGAAGGTGACCACGGCGAGCCGTCCGCCCGGCTTCAGCGTGCGCTCGGCCGCGAACAGGGCCTTGGCCAGTTCGCCAAGCTCGTCATTGACGAAGATGCGCAGCGCCTGGAACACGCGCGTAGCCGGATGGATCTTGTCCTTCGGCGCACGGCCGATATGCGTCTCGATGGCGTCGGCCAGTTCCAGCGTGCGCTCGAACGGGCGCTTTTCACGGCGAGCCTCGATCATGCGGGCGATGCGCCCGGCATGACGCTCCTCGCCGAGGAAGCCGAAGATGCGGGCAAGATCGCCCGGCTTGAAGGAATTGACGACGTCGGCGGCGCTAAGGCCCGATTGCGCCATGCGCATGTCGAGCGGCCCGTCGGCGCGGAACGAAAACCCGCGCTCCGCCTGGTCGAGCTGCATAGAGGACACGCCGATGTCGAGCACGATCCCGTCGGCGCTCTCGACATGTTCATCCAGCGTCGAGAACGGCGCGTGCACCAGGCGCAGCCGACCGCCCGATTGCACTTCCAGATCGCGCCCGGCCGCAATGGCATCCGGATCGCGGTCGATCGCCACCACGGAAGCGCCCGTCGCCAGAATGGGCCTGGTGTAGCCGCCGGCGCCGAACGTGCCGTCGATGATGAGGTCGCCCTGCGCCGGCGCCAACGCTTCGAGCACCTCGGCAAGGAGGACCGGAATGTGGCGAGCCGATCCGCCAACG
>NZ_RZQI01001132.1:0-1628 GCF_003998335.1 Mesorhizobium sp. M7A.F.Ca.CA.002.05.1.1
GTTGGCGACGTCGAGATCCTCAACCCCGACCACGTCATCTGCACGCTGGACGAAGGCGCTGAAATCCGCATGGAATTCACCGTCGACACCGGCAAGGGTTACGTGCCGGCCGACCGCAACCGCGCCGAAGACGCGCCGATCGGCTTGATCCCGGTCGACAGCCTTTATTCGCCGGTCAAGAAGGTCTCCTACAAGGTCGAGAACACCCGCGAGGGCCAGGTTCTCGACTATGACAAGCTGACCATGACGATCGACACCGACGGTTCGATCACCGGCGAGGACGCGGTGGCTTTCGCCGCCCGCATCCTGCAGGACCAGCTCGGCCTGTTCGTCAACTTCGACGAGCCGCAGAAGGAAGTCGCCGCCGAGGCCGTCACCGAGCTCGCCTTCAACCCGGCGCTGCTCAAGAAGGTCGACGAACTCGAGCTTTCGGTGCGTTCGGCCAACTGCCTGAAGAACGACAACATCGTCTATATCGGCGACCTGATCCAGAAGACCGAAGCCGAGATGCTGCGCACCCCGAACTTCGGCCGCAAGTCGCTGAACGAGATCAAGGAAGTCTTGGCGGCGATGGGCTTGCACCTCGGCATGGAAGTGCCGGACTGGCCGCCGGAAAACATCGAAGATCTCGCTAAGCGTTACGAAGACCAATATTGAGCATGAATTCCAAGGATGGGCGGCGTGGGCCGCTCGATCCGACGGTCATGCGGAAAACCATCAGAGGCCGCGGCCTCTTGAACAACTGAAGAAGGAAAAGAGCCATGCGCCACGGTTTCAAAGGCCGTCGCTTCGCCCGAAGCATTAGCCATCGCAAGTCGATGTTCGCCAACCTCGCCGTGTCGCTGCTCGAGCACGAGCAGATCGTCACGACCTTGCCGAAGGCGAAGGACCTGCGTCCGATCGTCGAGAAGCTGGTGACGCTCGGCAAGCGCGGCGACCTGCATGCCCGCCGCCAGGTCATTGCCCAGATCGGCAATGAAGGCGTCGTCAAGCGTCTGTTCGACACCATCGCGCCGCGCTACGCCAACCGCAATGGCGGCTATCTGCGCATCATGAAGGCGGGCTTCCGTCACGGTGACAACGCCGCCATGGCCGTCATCGAGTTCGTCGATCGCGACGTTTCGGCCAAAGGCGCCGGCGACCGCGCTCGCATCGAAGCCGAAAGCGCTGACGCGGACGCCGCAGCCGCATAAGGCTCGGTTTTCCCAAATGAGTTCAAAGGGGCCTGCGGGCCCCTTTTTTGTTTGCCGATGTTTGCTGTCCATCGGCCAGCGCCAGGTACTGGCTTCCGCTCAACAGCTTCCAATCGAATGCACCCGGTACCTCTTCAGT
Source organism: Mesorhizobium sp. M7A.F.Ca.CA.002.05.1.1 (assembly GCF_003998335.1). Classification (NCBI taxonomy): domain Bacteria; kingdom Pseudomonadati; phylum Pseudomonadota; class Alphaproteobacteria; order Hyphomicrobiales; family Phyllobacteriaceae; genus Mesorhizobium; species Mesorhizobium sp. M7A.F.Ca.CA.002.05.1.1. Next base: position 1,333 of record NZ_RZQI01001132.1, read on the forward strand.
GTTCGGGTAAGGATATGAATAGATACTGTCGAGGACGGCTCGAGAATCGATTTTCGCCATCGCTTGCGACGGGGAGGAGGCCTTCAAATAGGTTTCGGCATCTTGGTTGCCGATGAAGTCGGCAGCCACATGAAAATGTATCTGAATCGGTCCGGCGCAGATGTTCATCCCGATGTCATGGCCGGATGCCGCGTAGAAAACCTTGGCCTGATCTGGAGTCCAAAGGCCGGCACCCAGGAACTCTGATGGCTTTGTCTTTCCGCTGAACCCGTCCAGGGAGAGTGCAAAGCGAGTGG
>NZ_RZQI01001133.1:0-1627 GCF_003998335.1 Mesorhizobium sp. M7A.F.Ca.CA.002.05.1.1
GGACGAGGCCAGCTGGGGCGAACTTTACGTGATGTTCGCCACCACGCGCGGCACCGTGCGCCGCAACGATCTATCCGACTTCGTCCAGGTCAACCGCAACGGCAAGATCGCCATGAAGCTGGAGGAAGAAGGCGACGAGATCCTCGGCGTCGAGACCTGCACCGACAAGGACGACGTGCTGCTGACCGCCAGTTCCGGCCAGTGCATACGCTTCTCCGTCGGCGACGTGCGCGTCTTCCAGAGCCGCAATTCGGTCGGTGTGCGCGGCATAACCATGGCCGAGACCGACCGCATCATCTCGATGTCGGTGATAGAGCATGTCGATGCTTCGCCAGCGGAACGCGCCGCTTACCTGAAGCGCGCGGCGGCGGAGCGGCGGCTTGCCACGGAAACGACCGGCGAAGAGGAAGAGATCGCGCTGACCAATGAGGAGATCGGCGAGGAGACGGAGCTTTCCGACAACCGATACGAAGAGCTCAAGGCGCACGAACAGTACGTGCTGACGGTCACCGAGTTCGGCTACGGCAAGCGTTCGTCATCCTATGATTTCCGGCTGACCGGACGCGGCGGCAAAGGCATCCGCGCCACCGATGTGTCGAAGGCAGCCGAGATTGGCAGGCTGGTGGCGACGTTCCCGGTCGGCAATGACGACCAGATCATGCTGGTGTCGGACGGCGGCACCGTCATCCGGGTTCCGGTCAACGGCATCCGTTTCGCCAGCCGCGCCACCAAGGGCGTGACCATCTTCAACACGGCTGAAGGCGAAAAGGTGGTTTCGGTCGAGCGGATCTCGGAACCGCAAGCGGACGAAGAAAGCGATGAGACGGTCGAGGGCGGTGCTGATGCCGCTCCGGCGCCTGACGCCGGTCCGGACGGTGCGGACTAAGTCCGGCACCCGGGTTTTGACATAGCAACGCCGGCCAGGTGGCCGGCGCGGCAGCAAGTTCAGGCTTTATCAGTAGTGACGATATGGCTTGCGCGGGCCGAAGCCTTCGAAGCGCTTGGTGTTTGCCTTGACGCGGATGCGTTGCGCCTCCTGATGCAGCCCAAATACGGTGGCGATCAGCATGGCGACGGTCATTGCGGTGGCGAGCATGTAGATCAGCATGTGCGTGTTCTCCTGCGCCTAACAACGGATAGATGGGATTTTGGTTTCATCTTATTAAGGTGCAACCTAGTGAACGCTGCGTGAAGGCTTCGTGATCAGCGTGTTCATCTGTCGTTCATGTGCCGGAAAAGGTTCACGGCCGGCGCGCCGATCGGATTTGCCTTTGCGAGAGAGGCTCGCTAGAGCCTGTTCCATCTTGTTGATGGACGGAAGACGGAACGGGCTCTAGCTTTCATTTGAGCATGATCTTTTCCAAAAACCGGTTTCCACTTTTTGGGATCATGCATTAGAAGCACCTGCCATGACTGAACGCATCGCCCTCTATGCCGGCTCCTTCGACCCGCTGACCAACGGCCATCTCGATGTGCTGAAGGCCTCGCTGGCCGTGGCGGATATCGTTTATGCGGCGATCGGCATCCATCCGGGCAAGCAACCGCTGTTTTCCTTCGAGGAGCGGGTGAAGCTGATCGAGACGGCGACGAAGACGGAATTCGGCAGCGACGGTGCCCGCATCAAGGT
>NZ_RZQI01001134.1:0-1618 GCF_003998335.1 Mesorhizobium sp. M7A.F.Ca.CA.002.05.1.1
TGCGCGGGCTGCGTAAGCCAGATCGCGTTGTAATCAGTCAGGCTTAGCCTGGCTGATTGCCGGGACAGACCAAGGAAAGGGCGGCTGAAGCGATGCTTCGGCCGCCCTTTTTCGTCGGCTTACTTCACCACCGCTTCGATCCAGACGGCGATCCTTTGCGCCAGAAACGCCGTGGTCGATGGCGACAGCGCGTCGCCGGCAATGACGTGACTGTCCGGGTCGCCGGTGTCATCGACCGGAACCAGTTCATGCGGCGCGCCCCAGCGCCCGGCAATCTCGCGGGTGCGGTCGGCCCGCACCACTTTGTCCGAATCAGAAAAGATGAACAAAGCAGGGATGGTCGCCTTCTCCACCGGCGCGCCATAGGCAAGCTCGGTCAGCGCCTGCATCGGCAAGGTTGCTTCGATCGGATAGCGGGTGGTCCAGAATTCTTCATTCAGCGCGTTGCGCGGCACGAAGCTGTGTTCCTTGCCGGCGACCAGCCTGGCAATTTGTTTGCCCCACGGCATGGTCAGGATCTCGGCGCCCGAAGCCTTGACGCCGAAGTTCGGGGAGATGAACGCAATCGCCGCCACCTCGTCCGATGCACCGGGCTGCGTTGCCGCCCAGACCGCCAGCGAGCCGCCGGTCGACGTCGAGATGACGATCACCTTGTCGCCGATCGCCCGGCCGATGGCGAGCGCTTCCTCATAGTCGTTGATCCAGGCGTTGATGCTGCCTTGCGTCATCGCCGCGCCATCCTGCCCGTGACCGGTGAGCCGGGTGTAGAAGAGATTGGCATCAAGCTGTTCCGCCACTTCGTCGGGCAGCGGGCGGACCTCGCCCTTCGATGCGGAAAAGCCGTGGATGTAGACGATCGACAGCGGCGTCCTGGCATGCACCAACGGATCGGCCCAGACGATCTCTTTTTCCAGCCCGTCACGGATTCCGGGGATGGCGGCTTCCGCCTTTGCCACATAGGCCTGCGGATCGTCAGCGATGAGCGAGGGATCGAAACGGATCGTGGTGTCGACGCGAACGCGCGGGCCGAGCACGAAGGCCAGTGCGAGAATGGCGATCAGGCCCAGCACAGCAAGCACGATCCGTCGCCCCATCGCAGACTCCACGCAGCACTTGTCTCAACCATGACCCAGGCGGCCCGAAACGGTGGGCCTGCCAATTTCGCCGGCGTCCTATTCGATCGGGGGTTTGCGGTCGTAATGCAGCGGCCGCGCCTTCCAACTGGTCATCAGGCTGATAAACCCTCTGCACAGCGGCCTCGGCAGCAGGCCGAGCAGTTTCAGGGGCCAGCTGGTCCGGCGCGGGAAATGGACTTCGAAGCCGCCCGACTTGATGCCCCGCGCCATGCGGCGCGATGCGCGGCTGACCGGCATCAGTCCCGGCATAGGCAGCATGTTCTTCTCGGTCAGCGGGGTGTCGATGAAGCCGGGATTGAACACCTGGATACGCACGTTCATCTTGTCGAAATCATACTTCAGCGACTCGGCCAGGATGTTGATGGCCGCCTTGGTGCCGCCATAGGCGGCCGTTGTCGGCCAGCCGAAATAGGATGTCACCGAGCCGACCAGCACGACATGGCCGCCCGCCCGCACACGCATGCGCTCGACCGCGGGCACGA
>NZ_RZQI01001135.1:0-1615 GCF_003998335.1 Mesorhizobium sp. M7A.F.Ca.CA.002.05.1.1
GCCGAGCGCCTGCGCGTAGGTGATCGCCTTGGCGACGCCTTGGCGGAATTCCGGCACGCGGTCCGGCAGCACGGCAATACCGCGTTCGCCCTTGCCCCAGTCGCCCGCCGGCAGGTTGAACAGCACCTGGGTCAGACCGTTCTTCTTCAACCGGGCGGCGACGACATCGGGCGCATGGTCATAGGGGCCGATATATTCGACGCCCTTGAAGCCGGCGCGGGCGGCGGCATCGAAACGATCGAGGAACTCATGCTCGCCAAAGAGCATCGACAGATTGGCTGAAAAACGCGGCATTCTTTTTCTCCTAATCCAACATCACGATCGCCGTCGGCGCATCCTCGTGGCTTTCGGCAAGCTCCTCGAATTCGGTGATCTTGTCGATCTCGGTGCCCATGGAGATGTTGGTGACGCGTTCGAGGATGAATTCAAGCACGACCGGAACCCGGTGCTCTTTCATCAGCCGCTGCGCCTCCTTGAAGGCTCCGGCGAACTCTTCCGGCTTGCGCACCCTGACCGCCTTGCAGCCCATCGCTTCGGCGACGGCAACATGGTCGACGCCATAGCCTGCCTCGGGATCGCCTGCCCGGTTGATGTTCTCGAAGGCAAGGTCGACCTCGAAGTCCATCGAAAACCCACGCTGCGCCTGCCGGATCAGGCCGAGATAGGCGTTGTTCACGACGACATGCAGATAGGGCAATTTGTGCTGTGCGCCGACCGCCAGTTCCTCGATCATGAACTGGAAATCATAGTCGCCCGACAGCGCCACGATGGTGCGGTCGGGATCGGCGGCGCGCACGCCAAGGGCTGCCGGCAAGGTCCAGCCAAGCGGGCCGGCCTGGCCGCAATTGATCCAGTTGCGCGGCTTGTAGACATGCAGGAACTGCGCGCCGGCGATCTGCGACAGGCCGATCGTGGTGACATAGGTGACGTCGCGGCCGAACGCCTTGTTCATCTCCTCATAGACACGCTGCGGCTTCAGCGGCACCTGGTCGAAATGCGTCTTGCGCTTCATCGTCTTCTTGCGGGCCTGGCATTCCTTCGCCCAGCCGGACCAGTCGCGCAGTCTGCCTGATGTCTTCCATTCAGTGGCGACGTCGAGCAGCATCTTCAGCGCCGCGCCCGCATCCGAAACGACACCGAGATCCGGCGCGAAGACACGGCCGATCTGCGTCGGCTCGATGTCGACATGGATGAACTTTTTGCCCTTGGTGTAGACATCGACGGAGCCGGTGTGGCGGTTGGCCCAGCGGTTGCCTATGCCGAAGACGAAGTCGGCTTCCAGCATCGTCGCATTGCCATAGCGGTGCGAGGTCTGCAGCCCGCACATGCCGGCCATCAGCCGGTGGTCGTCGGGGATAGCGCCCCAGCCCATCAAGGTCGGGATGACCGGCACGCCCGAAATCTCGGCGAATTCGATCAGCAGGTCCGACGCATCGGCGTTGATGATGCCGCCGCCGGCGACGATCAGCGGCTTTTCGGCCGCGTTGAGCATGGTCAACGCCTTTTCGGCCTGGGCGCGCGTCATCGCCGGCTTGAACGGCGTCAACGGCTCATAGGCATCGATGTCGAATTCGATTTCGGCCAGTTGCACATCGACAGGCAGGTCGATCAGCAC
>NZ_RZQI01001136.1:0-1609 GCF_003998335.1 Mesorhizobium sp. M7A.F.Ca.CA.002.05.1.1
CAAGACTTTCGCCATGGTGGCGACGCAGGATATCGGCCGGCTGGCCGCCGATCTGATCCGCGAGGGGGGGACCGGCAAGCGGGTCGTGGAACTTGAAGGCCCGTCGCGGGTCTCGCCCAACGATCTCGCCAATGCCTTCGCGTCGGCACTCGGGCATCCGGTGCGGGTGGAGATCGTCCCGCGGGAAAGCTGGGAGGGCCTGTTCCGTGCCCAGGGTACGCGTAACCCACAGCCGCGCATGCGCATGCTCGACGGCTTCAACGAAGGCTGGATCGACTTCAAAGATAACGGACAGAACAGCGTCAAAGGCAAGACACCTCTTGTGGAGGTGATCGCGGCGCTTGTCCGGCAAGCCGCCGCGACCGAGGCCGTTTGATTCCACCCTGAAAACACAGCAGACGGCACGGACATCCGCCGCCGCCCCCCTCGCAACCTGAAAGGAACTATGATGGAACGGCCGTGTAACGAGAATGCGGACACACGACCAACTGGTGCCCCCGAAATTGGCCGAAGCGACCCTTATCGGGGCTATGCTGGAAACAAAGGCTGCCGGCCTAGCTCCTGCGGCTCGGATCGCTATCGGCGCCGTAACCGGCCGTCCTGCACCGACGCTGGGGCGGCCGTCTTCCGTAACGGACGTTCAGCCCGCAGGCCGCGAGTGGGCCGGTCACGGCGCTGTCCAGACGGGGCGCGCCTATCGACGCAGGCGCTTCCTTGCACGTTCAAGGATTTCCTCCGATAGTGGCGTCCCCGACGCGATTCGGGCCAAGGTCATTGCGCCGATCATGGTGGCGTAGTCCACCATGGCTTCGCCGCGGGCCTCCCCAGAAAATCGATCTTCGACCAGCGCGTCGATCATCTCTTCGACGACAGCCACCGCCGCCGCCCGCGTCTTACCTGAGGACCGGGCAGCTTCGCTCCCCAACGCCGCCATTGGACAGGTAGGCGTACCCGCATCGCGATGCTCAGGGGACAGGTAGCGGTCCAACGCAGCGTTCCGCCCCTTTTCTGCCCGGACCTTCCCGAGCATGTCCGCAGATGCGTTGCCCGCAGCGACGAGCGCCTCGGCTATCAGCTGCTCCCTGTTGCGAAAATGCTTGTAGAAGCCGCCGTGGGTGAGGCCGGCGGCAGCCATAACGTCCGAGAGACTGGCCCCGGCGATGCCCGTGCGCCGGATGCAGTCTGCGGCCGCGGTGACGATGGCGCGCCGGGTTTCAGCGGCTTCCTTGTTTGACTTCCTCAACGACGCTTCCTCGCTACCGCTCACGAACGAGCCTTGACAGGTTAGATGTTATATGACATCCAAATAGATGTCATGCAACATCTAACTGATTACTAATGAGAGGAGAGGCTCATGCTGAACCAGCAGACCAGAGCCATCGATGCCAATGTGCCAGAAGCGGTAGAACTCACACGGCTGGGCGTGTCGGGCGCGGCGGAAGCCATTCGCCGGGGCGAGATCAGCGCCGAAAACTATGTTTCTGCCCTTCTCGCCAAGGCGCGGCGGAAAGAGGGCCTGAGAGCTTTCATCACCCTGGACGAGCCTCGCGCCCTCTCCGCATCCCGCGAAGCCGACAAGGACCGCGCCAAGGGCGTGAACTCGCCGCTG
>NZ_RZQI01001137.1:0-1604 GCF_003998335.1 Mesorhizobium sp. M7A.F.Ca.CA.002.05.1.1
GCAGAAGCCCGGCTCAGGACGCGTCTCGACGCTGCCTTGCGCCGTGTCTACGGTCTGCGTGATTTCGAGGCCGCACTTTCCGAACAGCGCACCGTGATGATGCGCGAAGTCCGCGACCAGCTCAGGCCCGACGCCACCTCGCTCGGCCTGCAGATCGAGGATGTCCGTATCCGCCGCACGGATCTCACGGCCGAAGTCTCGCAGCAGACCTTCGACCGCATGAAGGCGGAACGCCTGGCGGAAGCTGCGCGGCTGAGGGCGCGCGGCAATGAAGCGGCACAGCGCATCACCGCCCGCGCCGATCGCGAAGTGGTCGAGATCGTCGCCGAAGCGCAGAAAGAGTCGGAAATCCTGCGCGGCGAGGGCGAAGCCCAGCGCAGCGCCACCTTCGCGGGAGCCTATCAGCGCGATCCGGCCTTCTTCGACTTCTACCGGTCGATGAATGCCTATGGCACGGCGCTGGACAACACCGGAACGACGATGGTGCTGTCGCCGAACTCGGAGTTCTTCCGCTTCTTCCGCAATCCTGACGGCAGCGAGGGGCCGGCAAAGCCGGCTTCGCCTGCGCCAAACGCTCCGGCGACGGCACCCGCCGCGCCGGCGGCACAGCCCAGCACCGGCCAGTAGCGGCCGGTGCAGGATTTTCTTGCCGCCATGGGCCTGGTCCTTGTCATAGAGGGTCTAGTCTATGGCGGTTTTCCCGGCCTGGCCAGGAAACTTGCCACCGAAGTGCTGTCGCTGCCCGAGAACGCGCTGCGGATCGCCGGACTGGCGGCGATCGTGATCGGCGTCGGCATCGTCTGGCTGGTACGGGGCGCATGACGGCGGCGATGATTTATCCTCTGCCGATAGTCATAGCCGCAAACGTGCCGTATTTTTTGCCAACATGGCGTGACGCGGCGTTTTCGTCGAAGCGCTTTTCTTTTCAAGGATACCGGGAGGCTTCTCGATGACATCCAATACAATTCTGTGCGCGGCTCGGCGGACATTCATCGCCGGCGCGGCGGCACTTCTTGTCAGCGCAGTCGCTGTCCCGTCCTTCGTGACGCCGACATTTGCCGCCGATGGACCTGCTTCGGTCGCCGATCTGGCGCAAGGCCTGCTCGGCGCAGTGGTCAACATATCGACCTCGCAGACGGTCAAGGGCACCGAAGGCCCGGGCGCGGTGCCGATGCCGCAATTGCCCGAGGGGTCGCCCTTCCAGGATTTCTTCGACGATTTCTTCAAGAACCGCGGCGGTGACAAGGACAACGGCTCGCAGAAGGTGCAGTCGCTGGGCTCCGGCTTCGTCATCGATGCCGAGCAAGGCATCGTCGTCACCAACAACCATGTCATTGCCGATGCCGACGACATCGAGGTCAATTTCTCCGATGGTGTCACCTTGAAGGCGACGCTGGTCGGCACCGACACCAAGACCGATGTCGCCGTGCTCAAGGTCGATCCGAAAGGCCACAAGCTGACGGCGGTGAAGTTCGGCGATTCCACCAAGATGCGCGTCGGCGACTGGGTGATGGCGATCGGCAATCCGTTCGGCCTCGGCGGCACGGTCACGGTCGGCATCGTCTCTGCCCGCAACCGCGACATCAATTCCGGCCCCTATGATG
>NZ_RZQI01001138.1:0-1599 GCF_003998335.1 Mesorhizobium sp. M7A.F.Ca.CA.002.05.1.1
CGGCCGCAGCGACTGTCGATGCCGACAAGGCGACAATCGACGCCGACAATGTCCAGCTTGGCTTCGCCACGATCACGGCGCCGATTTCCGGCAGGCTGGGTGCTGTCAGCGTCGCCGTCGGCGATCTCGTCACCGTCAGCAATGGCAACAGCAGTACGGCGACCCCGCTGGTGACCATCACCCAGATGGACCCGCTGCAGGTCAACTTCAATCTTCCCGAGAGTAACCTGGCCCTGCTGCACAAGGCGCTCGCCAACCCGCAGCAGGGCGCGGTGACACTGACCAAGGATGGTGACCCGACGCCGATCGGCAAGGGTACGCTCGATTTCGTCGACTCCAGCGTCGACACCGCGTCGGGCACGATTGCCACGCGGGCAAGCATTCCCAATGCCGATCTTTCGCTATGGCCCGGCCAGTATGTGAATGTCGTGCTCGACGCCGGCATCATGCCGCAGATGACATCGGTTCCCACGGTCGCGGTGCAGCCAAGCCAGAAGGGGCCGTTCGTCTATGTCGTCAAGCCGGACAACACGGTCGAGATGCGGCCGGTGCAGGTGGCGCTGACCGAAGGCGAGAACAGCGCCGTCAGCCAGGGGCTGAAAAGCGGCGAGAAAGTTGTCACTGAGGGCCAGACGAGGCTGAAGGACGGCGCCGCGGTGCATGAGGGCAAGGCCACGGCCGATGCCGCGCCGAAGGTGGCCGAGGCGAGCAAAGCCGGCGAGGCGGCCCAATGATCTCCGAATTCTGCATACGCAGGCCTGTCGCCACCCTTCTGATGTCGTTCGCCCTCGTGCTGGGCGGACTGTTCGCCTACAAGTTCCTGCCGGTGGCGGCACTGCCCAGCGCCGAATTCCCGGTGGTCAACGTCTCGGCTTCGCTGCCCGGCGCCTCGCCGGAAACCATGGCGACGTCGGTGGCGACCCCGCTGATCAAGCAGTTCGCAACCATCGCCGGTATCGATTCGATCTCGACCACGAACTCGCTTGGCCAGACCTCGATCGCCATCCAGTTCGTGCTCAACCGCGACATCGACGCGGCAGCAGCCGACGTGCAGGCGGCGATCGCGCGCACGCAGAAATCATTGCCGCCGCAGATGACGGCGCCGCCGAGCTATCGCAAGGTCAATCCGGCCGACGCGCCGATCCTTTTGATGTCGCTGGTCAGCGACACGGTTCCGCTGACCGATCTCGATGCTTTCGCGGAAAATGTCATCTCGCCGTCGCTGTCGACCATAGACGGCGTGGCGCAGGTCTCGATCTTCGGCCAACAGAAATACGCGGTGCGCATCCAGATCGACCCGACCGCGCTTGCCGCGCGCGGCATCTCGATCGATCAGCTGCAGGCGGCGGTCGCCTCGGCCAACAGCAACACGCCGCTCGGCGTGCTGCAGAACGACAAGCAGCAGCTTACCATCACCGCCAACACGCAGCTGACTGACGCCGCCGGCTTCTCCAACATCATCATCGCCACCAAAAACGGTCACCCCGTGCGGTTGGGCGAGGTGACCCGTGTGGTCGATTCGGTGCAGACGACGACGACGGCGAGCTGGTATGACGGTACGCGCGCGATCATCATGGCGCTGCACCGCCATGATGATCG
>NZ_RZQI01001139.1:0-1596 GCF_003998335.1 Mesorhizobium sp. M7A.F.Ca.CA.002.05.1.1
ACTGGAAGGCGTGCGGATCGGTGACCGTCTTGCCGCCGTCGGTGCCGGCACCTTCGGCCGCGTCGGCATCGGCGAATTCAGGTTTGAAATCGATCGGCGTCACGCCCTTGGTCAAGGTGATGATAGACGCCTTGGTGGCGCTGGCATCGACCAGCCGCTGCAGGAAACCTTCGAAATGCAGGCCGTTGACCAGAACGATGTCGGCCTTGGCCATGGCCACAGCATCGGCCGGGCTCGGCTCGTAGACATGGGCGTCGCCATCCGGCCCGACAATGGTGGTGACGTCGATGCGGTCGCCGCCGACATTTTTGGCGAAATCGGCAATGACGGTGAAGCTGGCGACCACTTTCAGCGGTGCGGCCAAGGCCGACGATGCGCCAAAAGCGGTTAATGTTATAACGCTCATCGCCAGGGCGGCATGGATCGATTTCAGCATAGACGGGTCTCCTTCTAGGGGCGGGGATCAGGCCGTTCTGTGACGGTGATGGATGATGCGCGCGCGCAGAATGCCGCGCGTGCCAAACAGGATCGAGGCGAAATAGACGACGCCGGCCGACAGGATGATGGCCGGGCCGGATGGCAGCGACGCGTGATAGGACAGAAGCAGCCCGGCGACGCAGGACGCAAAGCCGATCAGCACCGCCAGCACGCACATCGGCTCGACGCGAACTGTCCAGAAGCGGGCGGCTGCGGCCGGCAGCATCATCAGCCCAACCGACAGAAGCGTGCCGAGTGCCTGGAAGCCGCCGACAAGGTTGAGCACGACAAGGCCGAGGAAGATGAAATGCACCGGACTGCCGAGCCGGCTGACCGAGCGCAGGAACAGCGGGTCGAGGCATTCGGCGACCAGCGCCCGCCAGAAGATGGCGAGGCTGACCAGCGTCACCGCGACGATGCCGCCGATCAGCGTCAGGGCCTCATCGTTGAGCGCCAGCACGGTGCCGAACAGCACATGCATGAGATCGACGCTGGACCCGCGGATCGACACCATCAGCACGCCGATGGCGAGCGAAATCAGATAGAACGCCGCCATCGAGGCGTCCTCGCGCTGTATGGTGAAGCGCGAGACGGCGCCGGCGCCGAGCGCGACGATGACGCCGGCGATCAGGCCGCCGATGGTCATCGGCAGGATCTCCAGCCCATAGAACAGGAAGCCGGCGGCCGCGCCGGGCAGGATGGCATGCGCCATGGCGTCGCCCGACAGGCTCATGCGCCGCAGCATCAGGAAGACGCCGATAGGGCAGGCGCCGAGCGACAGCATCAGCGAACCGATCAAAGCCCGCTGCATGAAGCCGAAATCGGCGAAGGGCGCGATGACAAGGCCGTAAAGCATGTCCATCAGGCAGCCCTCGGTCCGACGCCATGTTGGCGGTCGTGATCGTGGCCATGGTGATCGTCACCATGAGCGTCCTCGCCCGGCTCGCACCAGGGTGCATTTTCTTCCCAAGCTTCGTGGAAGCGGCGGGCGCGCAACAGGTTGTCAGGTTTCAGCGTTTCCCTGGTTTCGCCCCAGGCGATCGGCTGGCGGGCGAGAAGCAGCGTTTCGGGGAAATTCTGCCGCACCAGGTCCAGATCGTGCACGACAACCACTGTCTC
>NZ_RZQI01001140.1:0-1596 GCF_003998335.1 Mesorhizobium sp. M7A.F.Ca.CA.002.05.1.1
GCCGGTTCATCCGCGGTCGGCAAATCGATCGACAATAGCTTTCTATCGCGAATATGCGACGGGAGTACGACAACTGTTTCCAGCGGCTAATCTCAGCCTCAAGCGCGCTCGATGCGGCACTGGTAGCAATTGTTGCGCGCCGAACGGACATGGACGTAGGCGATCTCGTCGCGTTCGAACAGCGTCTCGGCCCGTGCAGCAATTGCCGTGGTCGGGATGATCGCATCGTCTACGGCAGCGCGGTCGCATTCCTCGCCATGCAGGAAGATCGGCCCCGTTTCAGCATAGGGCTGAAGCTGCGGGAATGGCCGGTACGCCAGAACAAGATAGGCGTCGCCGGCGGCGATGTTCTTCAAGCAATGCCGGCAAGGCATGCCGTCACCGTCGGAGATCTTTCGCTCGGGCATTTGGCCATAAGCATCGATCCCGCCGCGCTGCAGCGTCCTGACACCTTCGGTCGGCAAAGCTTTGAACTGGATGGTCATGGAAAATCTCCGGTGTGGTCTACCGGAAATTATCCCTTTGAACTCTCGCCGCCCACCCGATTCCTGCCAGATATCGAAGAGCCGGTCGCCCGTCGGCGACCGGCTCTCATCAAGTCCCGTCGAAAGCGCCGTCTAACTAAAATTCAGAGCTGCGGCTCAACGGATGAAATCGTCGAAGCGGCGCAGTGTCACCCGGCGATTCTGCCAGTTTTCGTTCTGCGTCTGCACCAGCAAAAACTCTTCGCCATAGCCGACTGTCTCGAGAGCATGACCCGGCACGCCGAATTCGCGCACCAATGTGCGCTTGAGCGAAGCGGCGCGCTGTTCGGACAGAGCCTGATTCGACTGGAAGGAGCCGACGGCGTCGGTGTGGCCCTCGATCAGCACGCGGGCGCCGCGATCGCGGCGCAGGATGCGCCGCAGCGCGTCGGCAATGGTCTCGATCTTGTCGTATTGCGAGTTGGCAATAGCCGCCGAACCGAAGGCGAAGTTGATCGACTGGATATCGATCGAGCGGGCCATGCGGCGCAAATCCGGGCGCCGCTTGAATTCGCGGATGGTGACGCGCTCGTTCGGCCGCAATTTCACCCGCGGCGCCGCCTCGAGCTTCCGCTCGATCGTCGCGGCCGAAGGCGTTGTCGCCTGGGCTGCGGCGAGGCTTGGCATGGCAATTGCCGCGATCAGCGCGGCGGCAAGTGTACGGCGGGTCAGCATATCTTCGTCTCCTTCGGCCTTGGCCGCATTGATGGTGCCGGCAACATGCCAAAAACAGCCTGAAGGGCCGATGAACGGCGGGTTCAGATTCGAACCCGTGTCAGCTTCCGGCTAGTCTAGGGCCGCATGACGCTGGCCGCGCGCTCGGTGAAAGGCAGCGGATGGACGATTTCCCTCTTTTGCGCCACCGGTGCAAAGCCGAGCTTCTGGTAGAGCGGCAGAGCCGCCGGATGATCGAGCGTGCAGGTCTGCACCGTCACCCGCTTCGGCCCATGCGACCATGCGGCGGCGATCGCGGAGCCCAGGAACCAGCGGCCGATGCCTTGCCCGGTGGCATGTTCCATCATGCCGAAATAGGCGAGTTCGACTTCTTCCGGCAGATGCGGCTTGAGATCGA
>NZ_RZQI01000113.1:0-10861 GCF_003998335.1 Mesorhizobium sp. M7A.F.Ca.CA.002.05.1.1
AGGCGATGCCTTCAAGCAAGGCAGCACCGTCGTCCCCTACCGGGCCCGTGTCGGCGGCGAGGAAGGCAAGGATTACAGCGTTTTCGTCGGCACGAACTTCCACCAGGATGGCGTCGACTGGGGCAAATGGATGGCCAAGGCCCTCAACGGCAAGGGAAATGTCGCCTACCTCGGCGGGCCTGCCGGAACCAGTCAGAGCCGTGAGCGCGCTGATGGCATCCTCGAAGCTTTCAAGGACTATCCGGGCATCGTCCAGATCGGACAGAAGCCGTTCGAAGTGACGAATTGGGATTCCAGCATGGTCGCCAAATCGCTGGGCGCGCTAATTGCCCAGTATCCGCAGATCGACGGTGTGATCGCGGACCTCAGCATGGGCGTTGTCGCCTCGGGCGTTTTCGAACGGGCTGGTCGGCCACTTCCGCTGATCGCCGGTGAAGACGCCAACGTGTTCGGCTGCACCTGGAAGAAGCTGCACGATGCCGACGCCAAGTCCGCCTTCCAGTACACGACAAACAGCGCCGAGCAGTGGAACGTGCGTCTGGCCGTACGCTGGGCGATCGCTGAGGCAGCCGGCGGCAAGATGGATCAGCCGCTCGTCATAACCGACCCCAACGGCACCAAACATACGGTGGCTGAGGCCGGTGTGAAGGAAGTGACGAACTTCCAGCTCGAGGATTCGCTTGCCGGAACTGTTTTCTGCAATCCGAAGCTTCCGGAATCCGCTTCAAACGGCACCAGCCTGACTGACGAACAGGTCCTGGCAGCCCTCAAGGGCGGTCTCTGATCTCGAGCCAAACGGGGCGGGCTTCTGTCCGCCCCTTCATCTCCTCAAGGAGGATGATGGAAGTCACTTAGGAGGATCGACCCATGGCCACCGTCGAGCAGCTTCAGTCTGACATGGCAACGCCGACCAGTACTGCGTTGGACAGCCCGTTGGGATTGCGCATGCAAGGCGTGTGGAAGCGTTTCGGCCATGTCGTCGCCGTGAAGGACATTTCGTTTGTGGCCCGATGCGGCGAGGTTCATGCGCTTCTGGGAGAAAATGGCGCAGGCAAGTCGACATTGATGGGCATTGCCTCCGGCACTTTGAGCTACGATCAGGGCTCGATTGAAATATGTGGACAATCTGTAGATCGCTTTAGCGCGGCACAGGCGCAACGGCTCGGGCTCGCCATCGTGCATCAACATCCGGCGGTGCTTCCCGATCTGACGGTGGCTGAAAACCTGCTGCTTGCAGTTCCAGCAGCGCTTCGAACGGATTATGCCAATGACTGGGTAATCGCCCAACTCCGTCGTGTTGGCTCTGCCGTTCACCCCAAGACCCGGCTGTGCGATGTCGACATCGCGCAAAGCCAACTGATAGAACTTGCCAAGGCGCTTGCGATCGACCCAAAGATCCTCATTCTTGACGAACCCACCGCGGCTTTGACAGCCGACCTTGTCGACATCCTGTTTCGCAACGTGCGCGAAGCAGCGACTCGGGGCGCGGCGGTCATCTACATTTCGCATCGGCTGCAGGAAATCAGGCAGATCGCAGACACGGTCACCGTCATGCGTGACGGTGAAGTGAAGGGATCGGCACCGATGCGCGATGTCAGTGATGACCAAATCCTCAACCTCATTGTCGGACGCACCGTCACCAAGCAATTTCCGCTCAAATCAGCCGGTGTCTTGAATGGCGCAAGTATTCTTGAGGTCAAAGGGCTTTCGGGCGCTGATTTCGTAGACATCAATATGTCGGCGCGTGGCGGCGAGATCGTTGGTATCGCCGGCATTACCGGAAACGGCCAGAGCGACTTCCTGCGTTCGCTGGCAGGTCTTGGAAATGCCCGTGGAGCCGTCACTCTGGACGGGAAGACCGTGCCGCTCGGCAACCCGGGTGCCGCTCGTAGTGCCGGCATTATCTATCTGTCTCCCGACCGCCAGCATGAAGGCCTTTTTCCCAGTCTTTCCGTGCGCGAAAACGGTACCATCTCGGCCCTGTCACGTTTCGCGAACTTTGGCGTCGTGGACCGTCCGCTCGAACGGCGGCAAATGGAAGCCCAGCGAGTGGACTTGAACATTCGCGCGGCATCGATCGAGCAGAATGTCGCCACGCTGTCTGGCGGGAACCAGCAAAAGACGATCCTGTCACGAGCTCTCCTGGCAGAGGCTTCACTCGTGCTGGCAGAGGAGCCGACAGCCGGGGTTGACGTGGGTGCCCGCGCCGAAATCTATCGCATCCTGCGTGACGTCGCTTCGCGCGGGACATTGGTTGTGATCGTCTCATCCGATATTGTTGAGCTTGAGGGCGTATGCGACCGCGTGCTGGTCTTCTCCCGCGGGCACGTCGTGGGCGAACTCTCAGGCCAAGACGTCAACGAGGCCAATATCGGCCGGACCATGATAACGGCCACCACCCATCGCAAGACCGACCAGCAAGAACGAGACAGATTCGGCACTACGCGTTCATGGCTGCGAATGGTTGCTGCCGGCGACTATGTTCCAAGCTTCGTGCTTGCCGGGCTAATCGTGCTGCTGGGCGTGGTAGCGTCTGGCCACAACATTCGTTTCGTCTCAGGCTTCAACATCGAGAAGATCCTGTTCCTTTCCGCTGCGCTGGCGTTCGTCTCGTTTGGCCAGATGTGCGCAGTGTTCACCGGCAGGATCGATCTGTCGGTCGGTCCGTTGATCGGCTTGAGCCTCGTCATCGCGTCATTCTTCCTGAATGAAGGTGCCGGCATGGCAACGATAATCGTTGGCGTGTTGGCCGTTTTTGGCGCCGCAGCCCTCGTCGGCCTGACCAACGGGACTTTGGTTCGGTTCGGGAACTTCACCTCCGTTGCCGCCACGCTAGGGGTTTACATCATCATTCAGGGCATCTCGGTGTTGCTGAGGCCCTATCCCGATGGGGCCATCAGCGCCACCGTCATGGATACCATCAAAGCCACTATCGGCAGCATTCCGGTCGTGTTCATCGTCGCGTTGGTCCTGGCGATCATCCTCGAAGTCGGCTTGCGCTACAGCCGTTGGGGGATGAGCTTGCGCGCCGTTGGCTCCAACGAGAAAGCGGCGGCGCATATTGGTGTGCGCACAGGCTGGACCGTCGTCGGCGCGTTCATCGCCGGCAGCTTGCTCACAGCGCTTGGGGGCATGATGGTGGTGGCGCAGCTCGGCATCGGCGATCCCAATCAGGGCATCGAATACACGCTGGGCAGCATTGCCGCAGTGGTCCTCGGCGGAGCCAGTCTCTTTGGCGGACGCGGCAGCTTCATCGGCGTGCTGCTTGGCGCCGTCCTGATCCAGGAAGTCAATTCGTCGATGGTTTTCCTGGGCCTGTCGCAAGCCTGGCAATATTGGTTCATCGGCTTGCTGACGCTGATCGCAGTAGCAGTCTATTCTCAGGCCCGGTCAGCGTCCATTGAGAGGCCGTGAAACGAACTGCCGCAGACTGGAGATACGACGTCGAGTGCGCGAAGATCCGAAAAAAAGCGCGAAATCTCCCCCAACCGCATGTCGACGCTTCCCGTCACTTGATGATGCCGATCTTCTTGCGACCAGATTTCGGTCAGTTGTCTGACGGCTTTCGGCAACGCCTTTTCGAGGTGCAAGCATACCGTCATCTTTTCTTCCGCTCTCGTGCTGACCGGGCGTTTTGCGTCCTAAAGTGGGCCAGAATTTCGGGCCCTATGCACGATTAGTTTTTGCTTGTGAACGCGCAGGCGATTTGTAACTTGTCCCACGAGCCGGTCCGGCAACGGTGGTTCACAAGATGGCCGACAGGAACATTCCCATGGACCACCCATGCCTCTGAAAGCTGCCGCTCATGTCGAGGCCATGTCCGCCTTTGCCTTGGCAAGTTTCGGCGGCTGCGACCGGACAACCCTTGCCCAGAACGAGAGCGCTTTCCCACCCAGCCCCAGGGCGATCACCGCCGGCCAGGACGCGATTGCCCGCAGCCATCTCTATCCTGATCCGGACTGGACTGCACTGCGCAAGGCGATCGCGCAGGCCTATGGGATCGATCCCAATCTGATCTTGTGCGGCGCCGGTTCGATGGACCTGATCAGCTGCACCATCGCGGCCTTTGCGGGACGAGGCGACGAGGTGCTGGGCACGGCCTATGCCTATAATTTCGCAGCCTCCGCCGCCGCGCGTGTTGGTGCGGCCTACATCAAGGCGGCAGAGCACGATTTCACCGTTTCGACCGGCAGCATCCTGGCTGCCATCACGCCGGCAACGCGGGTCGCGTTCGTCTGCAATCCCGGCAATCCGACCGGCACCCGCATCCGCAACGCCGAGCTGCTGCGCTTGCGCGCCGCCTTGCCGCAGGATGTGCTTCTGGTGATCGACCAGGCCTATGGCGAGTTCGACGACCAAGACCCCGAACCGATCTTTGCGCTGGTCGCGCGTGGCGATACGGTCGTGCTGCGCACGCTTTCCAAAGCCTATGGCCTGGCCGGCGCGCGCGTTGGCTGGGGGGTGTTTCCGCCTTCGGTCGCGGCCGGAGTGCGCAAGATGCAGAACTCCAACCAGGTCACAATGACAAGCCTAGCAATGGCCGTCGCGGCCGTGGAGGACCAGGCCTATATGCGAGAAACCGTGGCCCGCACAGCGAGGATTCGCGACCAGTTCGCGCATGAGCTGAGGGCTAAAGGATATGACGTCCCGGAGAGCCGGACGAACTTCGTGCTGATCCGCTTCTCCGACGAAGCCGCCGCGGAGGCCGCAGAGAAGGCCTTATGGGGCGCCGATATCATTGTGCGCGGCCTGGGCGGCTACGGCCTCACGGACTGTTTGCGCGCGACGGTCGGCCCGCAAGAGATAATGGATCGGGCACTGCGCATACTGATCGACATGCACGGCGGATAGTGTTGGCTACCGCATGTTTTGCGACAGAAGCCTCGGGAGACTTGAGAGATGCCGTATTTGCCTGCCCGTGACTTTATCGGCTATGGCGACAAGCCGCCTGCCGCGCAGTGGCCCGGCGGCGCCAAGCTGGCGCTCAACATCGTCGTCAACTATGAGGAAGGCGCCGAATACAGCATCGACGAGGGCGACGGCGTCTCCGAGGCGATTCTGTCGGATCTTGCCGTGTCTCCGGCGGTGCCGGGTCTGCGCAACCGCAATATGGAATCGCTCTACGAATATGGCTCACGCGTCGGCATCTGGCGGCTCGCCTCGCTGTTTCAGGACAAGGACGTCATCCCGACATTCTACGTGGTGGGGCGCGCGCTCGAGCTCAATCCGGCGGCCGGCAAGGCGATCGCAGCACTTGGCAGTGACATCGTCTGCCATGGCTGGCGCTGGATCGATTACGCGCCGTTGAGCGAGGCCGAGGAGCGCAATCACATCGCGATGACCGTGGATACCGTCGAGAGCCTGACCGGCATTCGCCCGCTCGGCTGGTACACCGGCCGGCCCAGCCTCAACACAAGGCGGCTGGTGGCCGAACATGGCGGCTTCCTCTACGATTGCGACGACTACAATGACGACCTGCCCTATTTCGTCGACGTCGATGCCAAGCGGCATCTGGTGGTGCCGCATAGTTTCGACAACAATGACAGCCGGTTCTCGCGCGGCTCCGGCCTGGAGACAGGCAGCCAGTTCTTCGAATATGTCAGCGATGGTGTGGACTGGCTGCTGGCCGAAGCGGAACGGACGCCACGCATGATGACAGTGTCGCTGCACTGCCGGCTGGCAGCACGGCCGGGCCGCATGATCGGGCTCGCCCGCTTCCTCGACAAGATCAAGGCCAATCCAGACATCTGGATTTGCCGCCGCTCGGACCTTGCCCAACATTGGCTGGATCGGTTCGGCGGCTGACGCCATCAACCGGACCGGTCGGGCGAAGCCTTCACCCGTCCGTCAGTGAACGCGCTATTTGTTTGGAATCTCGTAGACCTTGCCGTACCAGGGCACGGCATCGATTTGATCGAGCGCCATGACGTAGAGCACATTCTCGTCGGGTTAGAAGGCAAAGTTCGGCACGGATGGCGACGGCACTGAAAGCGTGCGCCGCAGCTTGCCGCCCTCATCGACGACGAGGATCTTGCCTGGCGCACCGAGCGAGCGTGGGCTCTGGCCGATATACATCTCGCCCGCCTTGTCCATCTTGATGCCGTCAGGCCAGATGTGCGGCTGGTTCGGGAACAGATCATCGAGGCGCAGGAAGACGCGGCGGTTGTTCAGGGGCGTGATCGGGCTGGACATCGAACTCGATGATGATCCGGTTGTCCTCGGTCTCGACCAGATAGAGCATCTTGCCGTCGTTCGAGATGACGAGACCATTGGCGTTGTGCAGGTCGCGGCATCGATCAACGGCCCGCCCTTGCCGGAGCCGGTGAAATAGATGCCACCATCCTTGTCGGGCGCGAAATCATTCGGTCCGCTGAACGGATTGCCGTCCGTGTCCTTGTCATAGGCCGGCAGCGACTTGCCGTCGGCGAAGATGCGGCCGATCGTGTTGTTGTCATAACAAGTAACGAGGAACTCGCCGGTCGTTGTCGGCAGTACAGCCGAAGGGCCGCAGCCGTCCATCTTCCAGAAGATCGCGTTCTTCTTGCCGTCCCACACGTCCACGGAGCCGCGGCCGTGTTCAACGTAGAAGAGCTTGTCCTGATACCAGATCGGACCTTCGGCAAGCCACGCATCGTCATTGATCGCTTTGACGTTCGCCGCGTGCGTGAAGGACGTGAGAATGAGGGCAAACATGGTGCCCAGCAGATGCCGTTTGATCATGCGATCCCCCTTTGTTTTCAGGTGGTCGAAAATCTTCCTCGTTCAGCTCCGCCGGCGTCTCCGGCCGGCTTCGGTTTTCGTCAGTTGGCTCACTGGGCGAACGGGTGGCCGAGCTTCTACGAGCGCAGCCGCTTGCCCTCGGGGTCGAATGGCGGATGCGGCAGCAGGATTGCCTCATGCGGCCTTCCCAGTATGGCGACCGAGACCTTGTCGCCGGCCTTGGCGGAGCCCGCTTTGACATAGCCAAGCGCCAGCGACTGCTCGACGAAATAGCCGTAGGCGCCTGAAGATACCTGGCCGATCGGCGTGCCGTCGGTGAGGAAGATCGGCTCGCCGCCGGTCGCGTCGGCATCCCTGGCGTCGATCGACAGCATGATGAGCTCATCGCGTACCGGCTTGCCGGCGATGGCAGCGTAGGCATCGCGGTTGAGGAACGCGCCCTTGTCCAGTTTGACAAGGCGATCGAACTTGACCTCCTGCGGCCAATATTCGGGCGAATATTCGCGGCTCCAGCTGCCATAGCCCTTCTCGACGCGCAGCGACATCAGCGCGCGCGAGCCGACCGGTCCGGCGCCGACTTCCTTGCCGGCCTTGAGTAGCGCGCCGTAAAGCTCGACCTGGTCAGTGGCTTCACAATGCAGTTCCCAGCCAAGGTCGCCGGTGAAGGACACTCTGAGCGCCACCACATCGATGCCGGCGACGGTGGTCCGGCGCGACTGCATGAAGGGGAACGCCTCGTTCGACAGATCCTCATTGGTCAGGCGCTGCAGCAGGTCGCGCGAACTCGGTCCCGCTACGTTGAAGCCGCAGAGGTCCTCGGTGCGCGAGCGGAACGTCGTGCCCTCGGGCAAGGGGACGGCCTTGAAGAACCGTAGATGGAAGCGCTCGGCCATGCCGGAGCCGATGACCATGAATTCGTCGTCCGCGAGCCTGGTCACGGTGAAGTCGCCGGCGATGCCGCCGCGTTTGCCGATCAGCGGCGTGAGGCAGGAGCGGCCGATCTTTGTCGGCATGCGGTTGGCGAACAGCGCATTGAGCCAGGCCTCGGCACCAGCGCCCTTGACCTCGTATTTGGCGAAATTGGAGATGTCGATGATGCCGGCGCGTTCGCGCAGCATGCGCGCCTCGCGGCCCACCGGTCCCCACCAGTTCTGGCGCGTGAAGCCGATCGTCTCCTCGCGCGGCTCGCCCTCGGCGGCGTACCACAGCGGGTGCTCCCAACCGAAATTGAGACCGAAAACAGCGTTCATTCCCTTTTGCATGTCGTAGGCAGGCCGGGTCCGCACCGGCCGCCCGGCGGCGCGTTCCTCGTTGGGGAAGTGGATCTTGAAGCGATGGCTGTACTGATCCTGGACGCGGGCCTTGGTGAAGGCCTTGCCGGCCCAGTGGCCGAAGCGCGCCATGTCCCAGGCGAACATGTCGAGCGAAGGTTCACCCTCGATCATCCACTCGGCCGCCAGCTTCCCCATGCCGCCCGACTGCGAGAAGCCGGGAATTATGCCGTTGCAACAGAAATAGTTGCTCAGTTCGGGCACCGGTCCGAACAGCACGGCACTGTCCGGCGACCAGATCATCGGTCCGTTGATCACCTTTTTGACGCCGGCGGTGCCGACGGCCGGGACGCGCGCGATCGCGCGCAGCATGTTCTCTTCGATACGGTCGAGATCGTCGGGAAACAGTTCATGGCCGAAATCCAGCGGCGTGCCGTCCTCAGCCCAGAACTTCATCTTGCGCTCATAGGCGCCGATGAGCAGCCCCAGGCCTTCCTGGCGCAGATAGTACTCGCCATCGCGATCGGCGACCGAAGGCAGCCGGCGGCCCATGGCCGCAATTTCCGGGATGGTCTCGGTGACGAAATACTGGTGCTCGGTCGGGATCAAAGGCAGTTGCAGGCCAGCCATCGCGGCGACCTCCCTGCCCCACAGGCCGGCGGCGTTTACCACCCATTGTGTGTGGATGTCGCCCTTCGGCGTGCGCACGATCCAGCTGCCGTCGGGTTGCGCCTCGGTGGCGGTGACCGGCTTGAAGCGATGGATCTCGGCACCGCGCTGACGCGCGCCGGCGGCGTAGGCGGCGGTGACGCCGGACGGGTCGACATTGCCGCCTTCCGGCTCGTACATGATGCAGCGTATGCCGTCGAAGTCGACCAGCGGATGCAGCCGCTCCGCCTCGTCGCGCGCGACTTCGTAGAAATTCATCTTGTAGCGCCGCGCCTTGGCTTCCTGGAGCCTCAGCTGATGCTCGCGCGCCTCGGTCTGGGCCAGATAGAGCGAGCCCGGCTGAAAGATGCCGCAGCCCTGGCCGGTCTCGGCTTCCAGTTCCTTGTAGAGCGCCATGGTGTAGTGCTGGAGGCG
Organism: Mesorhizobium sp. M7A.F.Ca.CA.002.05.1.1; assembly: GCF_003998335.1. NCBI lineage: Bacteria > Pseudomonadati > Pseudomonadota > Alphaproteobacteria > Hyphomicrobiales > Phyllobacteriaceae > Mesorhizobium > Mesorhizobium sp. M7A.F.Ca.CA.002.05.1.1. The sequence goes on from NZ_RZQI01000113.1 coordinate 9,075, forward strand.
GCTGATGTTGGTGGAATCATGCAGGCCGTGGATGTTGGCCGCCGCGTGCCAGGTGGAGCCGGAGGTCAGTTCGCTGCGCTCCAGAAGGACGACATCCGTCCAGCCGAACTTGGCAAGATGATAGAGGATCGAGCAGCCAATCAGACCACCGCCGATGACGACGGCTTGTGCATGAGTACGCATGTTTCTTCCCTTGGTTCGGCGACTTTTCTTCTTTGCGCTTTCGAGAAGCGCCTTGGAGATCTGTTTGGCTGGCTGGTCAATCAGAGTCGCCCAGTGACCCCCCAGGGGCGCAACATGCGCCCCTGGCTTTTTTTGCCGTGACCGGCCCGGCCTAGGCCTTGTCGAGCCAGACCTTATCCAGCTGCAGTTCGAATGTCTGATGCATGCCGAGGTTCTTCACATAGGTCGCATGGTGCCGGTAAAGCGAGCGCCAGAACGCCTGGACGAGGATGCCGGAGTCCTGCAGGATGAATTCGACGTCCTTCATCAGTTCCTTGCGCTTGTCGACATCCGCCATGGCGAGCGCCGCGTTGAGCTTCTTGTCGAATTCCGGGTTGGCGTAGCCGGACTCGTTCCAGGCCTCGCCGCTGCGATAGGCGATCGCCAGCACCTGGACGCCGAGCGGCCGCATGCCCCAATCGGTGGTCGACCACGGATATTTCGTCCAGTCGTTCCAGAACGACGAACCTGGAATGATGGTTCGCTTGACCTTGAAGCCGGCCTCGCGCATCTGCGCGGCGACGACGTCGGCGGGGTCCTTCACATAGTCCGCATCGTAGGAGATCAGCTCGAACTCGTGATCCGTCTGGCCGGCCTCGGCCATCAGCGCCTTGGCCTTGGCGAGATCGCGTGGAACTTTCGGCAAAGCGTAATATTCCGGATGGATCGGGCAGACATGGTGGTTTTCGGCGACCTGTCCAAGGCCGCTATAGCCGAGCTTCAGCACCGTCTCATTGTCGACCACGAGCTGGATGGCGTTGCGCACCCGCTTGTCGTCATAAGGTTTGTTGGTCACATTGGTGCGCAGCACGATGGTTCCGGCCGTGACGACCGGCTCCTTGACCAGGCCCATGCTGTCATAGAGGTCGACCGTGCCGCCCACCGTCTGGTAGTTGCAATCGATCTCACCGGCCTCGAAGGCGCTGGCGATGGCGGGGTTGGACGCGTCCGATCCGTAGTCGGTCCAGTCGACGCCATCGAGATAGGGGTCGCCCCCAAACCAGGTGAAGTCCTTGCGTCGCCGCACCGCGGCCGATTCGCCGACCTTGTATGAGATCAGCTCATAGGGGCCGGTGCCGGGCGTCTTGAGCATGTCGCCGCCGTCCTTGTCGAAGTCGCGATGGACGATGATCGCCGGATAATCGGCAAAGCCCGGAATGATCGTGACGTCGGACTGTTGGCATTTCAGCTTCACCGTGTGGTCGTCGACCTTGGTGATGGCGCCGGCTGCCGCTTTCTTGGTGGCGGGATCGATGAGGGAGTTCATGCGCCCGGCCATCGAATTGCCTTCGGCCGCCTTGTCGCACCAGCGCTCGATGTTGTGGACGATGTCGTCGGCGTTGAAGTCGTCGCCATTCGACCACTTCACGCCCTTGCGCAGATGCAGCGTATATTCGACAGCGTCGTCGCTCACCTCCCAGCTTTCGACCAGGTGGCCCTCGAAGGTGAAGTCGGTGGTGTAGCGGATCATGTAGTCGTTGCACTGGCGCATGACATTGGCGATCTCGGACCAGTCCCAGGAGCGCGGATCCTTCATTGCCTTGATGATCATCTGCATCTTCAGG
>NZ_RZQI01001141.1:0-1594 GCF_003998335.1 Mesorhizobium sp. M7A.F.Ca.CA.002.05.1.1
TAGATGCCCAGCCCCTTCGCGGCCCCCGCATATTCGGCGAAGATCGCGCCGACCACGGCGTAGGTGATGGAGATCCTCAAACCAGCGAAGAAATAGGGCAGCGCCGAAGGCAGCCGTGCCAGCACGAAGATGCGCCAGCGCCCTGCCCCCATGGCGCGCAGCATTTGCCCGATCTCGGCCTCGGTCGACTCATAACCCTCGACCAATGCAACCAGCATCGGAAAGAAGGTAACCAGCGCCACCAGCATGATCTTGGGCGCCAGCCCGAAGCCGAACCAGAGCACCACCAGCGGCGCGATCGCCACCAGCGGCAAGGTCTGGCTGACGATTAAGACAGGAAACAGCGCACGCCGCAGCGGCTGGAAGAAGTCGACCAGCATCGACAGCACGAAGGCAGCGCTGAGCGAACAGGCAAAGCCGAGCAGCGTGGCGCCGATGGTCGGAATGGCGTTGTCGGCCAGCGCCTGGCGATTGAGCAGCGCTTGCTCGAAAACGCGCGACGGCGCCGGCAGTGTCGTCGGCCTGATGCCGGAATAGGTGGCATAAAGCTCCCACGCCAGCAGGAGCAAACCGACCGAGATCATGGCCGGCATTGCCTTGACAAGAAGGCTCGCGATCGGGCGCGAAGCGACTGATGATGTGGCCACGGGAGACAACCTTTGACGGCAGCGCGAAAGCGCGGCTGGTTCAGACAGCCGACGGGCTGTTGGCCGAGACCGTGACGTCGAGGGTTACGTGGCCGGCGCCTGGTCCGAAGCGGCAGAAGGCCTCGTCCAGCGCCGAAAAGATCGCACCGGCATCACCGCGCAGTTTCGTGCAGAAATGCTTGGAACGCTCATAGACGCCGGACTGCTTGAGAAAATCGATGCAGCCGTAGATCTCGTCCATGTGGTCGTCGGTGCCCATCACATAGAGCGAGAACTGCGCCGCCGCCGGCTGGCCGGTGGCAGCAGCATTGCGCACCGCCGCAATGGCCGCATCCTTGCGCGGGCCGAGTGGCCCGACAGGCCCGCCAAGTGCATCGGAGCGGCAGATCGGGTCATCCGGCTCGCCAGGGCACCCGCGCGAGATGGCGGCCGACAACACGCAATGTTTGCCGCTGCGTGCCGCCGCCACGAAGAGGTCGCGCATGGCGGGAAACAGCACTTCGGGCGGCCCGACCAGCAAGGTCGAGATGTCGTCGGTCTCGATCCTGAGCTTGTCGCGCCAGGGATCGAGCGCACCGAGCGCGCCAAGAATGACACCGACGAATTCGTCGGTCATGGGGTATAGGGAAATCTGTGCGCCTGAAAACATCGCCCGCCTCGCTCCGCTGGTATTACCCAGATCAGCTTCTAGGGTCTGTGGGCTTGCCGCCCCCGTCTCAGCCCCGACCGTACGGAGCACCCCTGTGGATGTGCGCCTTAAAGCATCATTCGAGTTCAAGGGAAAGCCGTTTTTTCAGAGCACTGCGCCAAAAGCATTGCGCCAGTCACGGTGCGCCTGAGCGGAATTTTGTCGGGAACCTTCGCCGCCGCGACCGGTTGTCCCCACAGTCGCAACGCGATCACTTTCGTAGAAAACAAGCGACGACTTCACAGAAATGGAGACAAAC
>NZ_RZQI01001142.1:0-1594 GCF_003998335.1 Mesorhizobium sp. M7A.F.Ca.CA.002.05.1.1
CGGCCACACAGCCAGGGCCAGCACGCCGACGACGAAGGCGTCCTGCAGCCTGAACCACAGCAGCGAGGCGCTGGCACGCATGATCGGTATGCCGAAGACCTGGCGCAGGAGCAGGGGAAATGCCGTCTCGCCGCCGCGGAAGGGCACGACGTTGATCATCGCATTGTGGATCAGAATGACGCGCAGGCAGGCGCCGAAACGGCCATGCACCTCCTCGCGGAACTCGTCGCAGACGCGCAGCGCGCGCAGCACGTAGGTGACGAACAGCGCAAGCGCCACGGCCGCGAAAGCGCCGGGCGTGATGCTCGCGAAAGCATCGCCCACCATCTTCCAGCGCGAGTCGCTGGCGACCCACGCTAGTAGGGCCAGGGTCACGATTATTGAGATTGCTCTTTTCAACCAATTCTCCGCCGGTTTCCACCGCCGAGTTCAAATGGCAGCACCGCGTGGTGCCCGAGTATCCCTACCGCCATCGGGGATCGGTTCGCCTGGCCCACCGGCTTGCCGAGTTTCGGCAGGAGAACGCGACCGCCGAACCGTCGGGACAATATCCTGTCCAAGGCCCACAGCCCCAGACTGTCGCGGTTCTATGGACGGCTGATCCTATAGACCAGCAAATCGTCCGAATCCACAAGCTTGGTTGCGGTCTTGCCGAGATAGTCGATGACCCCGTCATGATGCTCGAGGAACAGCCGGTCCTGCTTGTCCGCGGCGTTCTTGGCCGTGCCGAACAGGTCCGCGCCTTGCGCGCGCAATTCCTCGAGCTGCGCGATCGCGGTGGCATCGTCCGCTACGAATTTCGACCATTCGACATCGCCGCCGCCAGGCGGGAACACCCAGCCGCGCGCTCTGCTGTAGTAGACGGCGACGGGATCGCCGACCTCGGGCGCAATGGCGACGACGAGGTCGCCCGGCTGCGCTAACCGCGCCAGTTCGTCGCCAAGCAGCTTGCCATTCATGGCGATCGGCGTCTTCATTGTTCTGACAAGGGGAAAAGTCGACCAGACCAGCGTGACGGCCGCGATGCAGATCGCGCGCAGCACGACCGCCGGGGACAAAACGGGTCCCGATGCAAGCGTTGCCAGGAGAAACGCGCCGCGGCCGCAGAACATCGCGAATGGCACATGGAAGATGTGGTAATTCCAGGGATTGCTGGTGATCTCGCGCGCTGCCGCCAGATAGATGACGATGGCCGCAGCCAGCCAAACATAAGGGATGGCCGAAAGAGTGCGTTGCTTGGGGTCTTCGACGGGTCTGGGCGGCAGCCAGAAGCCGATCGCGATCAGCACCATGAACGGATAGCCGTAGAACCACCAGACTGAGGTGTTCCATACGGATTTGAAGTAGAAGCTGTTCCTGAAGAATGTCCAGAAACCGGAATCCCAGATATAGCCGCTGCCCGCGACATGAAACGGCGGATAGCTGCGGCCGAGATAAATGGCCCAGCTGAAATAGGCGCCGATGATGGCCAAGCTCAAAAGCCCCAACAAGAAGACCTTGGCCGCCTGCTTTCGCTTCTTCTCAAGAACCCAGGAAACCATGAGGTAGAAGATGACGGCGCCGGCGGCGAGGCCCGGCGGCTTTGCCAGCACGC
>NZ_RZQI01001143.1:0-1591 GCF_003998335.1 Mesorhizobium sp. M7A.F.Ca.CA.002.05.1.1
GCGTCGCACAGTTCGGCACTGCTGTTGGCGCCGGCTCGCCGCGTGAAGCTGCCGATGTCGGTCAGCGAGAACCCCTGCGAGAAGCCACCGTAAAGCTGGACATCGGGCGTGAGATCGAATGTGCCGCCGACATTGAAAGTCAGATTGTCGTAGTCAAAGGACCCGCCGATGACGTTGATCGCCGGATATGGCCGGTTGATGTAAAAGATGGCTGGGCGGTTGAAATCCTCGATGTCGAGGAAGTAGCGTTCGTAGCGCAATCCACCTTGCAGGCGCAGCCGGTCGGTCACAGGGACCTGCAACTGGGCAAAGCCGGCGACCGAGTTCTGCTTCATCGGACTGATGACGTCCCAGCCGTTCTCGAGTTTCTGGAAGGTCTTGTCGTGGATGAAGTCCAGGCCCCAGGTCAGCGTCGACCCCTCCAGCAGCATGTCGAGAGGGGTCTCGACCGTAGCGGTGACGCCGGCGCGCTTGCTGAAGAGCGTGGTCTGGGCAAAGCTGGCCTGCGGGTTGAGCGGGTTGCCCGAATAGTAGACCTGATTGTTCACGAAGCGATCGAAGCGGGTGAAGGGAAAGCGCTTCTCCATATCGTTGTAGAACGACTTCACTTCGAGCGATCCCAAGGCGAAGGCGGTGTCGGTATAGCGCGCGGTGAAATATTTTGAATTCTCTTCCACGGATTCGCCCGTATACGGCGCCGTGTAGTCGGGCGCCGCTGGAGTGGCCTGGAAATTGGAAAACCAATCCGGATTCTGTTCCATGCGGACCAGTTCGCCGGAGACCTCGAAACGACGGGCCCCGTCCTCATATCCCAGTCTTGCATAGAGGTTGCCGAAGTCGGTGCGATCGCCCCCGCCTTGGCCGAGCATGGCGTCGGACGGCAGTTCGCGACCGTCTCCGTCATAGGTCCGGCGCGTCCGCTGGCCGCTGGCCGAGAACATGTAGTCGAATTTGCCGATCTTCTGCGTCGCCGAAACCGAAACTTCCGGCGCCAGGGACTTGCCGGGATTTGCAGTGAACGCCTTCACCTTGGTCTCGACGGTGACGGTTGGTCTTTCGGTCGCGTCCCGCCTGGTGATGAAATTGATGGTGCCGCCGGTCGCGCCGGAGCCGTAAAGGCTGCTTGCCCCGTTGACCACCTCAATGCGCTCGACTTTGCCGAGATCGATAAGCGAAAGCGTTCGTGAAACGTCACGCAACGGGGTGTTGCGGGGAATGCCGTCGACGAGAATCAGCACGCCGCGACCGCGAAAGCTTTCCGAGGCACCTGAAATCGTCTGGTTTGCGATCGAAAAACCGGGAACCAGCTTGGAAATCAGGGTCGCCGGGTCGCTCGTCAGCTTGAGCTGTTGTGCCAGCTCATCAGCCTCGATGACCTGGACGGACCCGGGAATGCTGGAGATCGGCTGCTCCGTTCTGCTCGCCGTCACCAACACTGTTTCCAGCTGTATCGCGGGTGCCGAATCTCCAGTGTTCTGCGCCTGCACGGGCATGGTCGTGAAAGCAAGTGGCAGCAGTGCGAGGCAAGTTCCCGCGATCAGTTCATTCCGCATAGTCGCACTCCAAATTGGCCCCTCGGGTGCCGCAAAGG
>NZ_RZQI01001144.1:0-1590 GCF_003998335.1 Mesorhizobium sp. M7A.F.Ca.CA.002.05.1.1
GCCTGGGTCGATGTGTCGAGGTAAAGCACGCCGACCGATGCCGCGACGCCGGCCGAGCCGCCGGCGCTGCCGCCGAACGTCGCCGCGATCGAGGTGATGTCGTCGAAGGAGTCGGCATTGATGATGATGTTGCCGGCAGTCGTATCCAGATCCGCGCCACCACCCATCCAGGCGCTGGTGTTGCGCGTGATCACCTGCACGTCCAGGCCGATGCCGACGCCGGCATTGCCGTTCAGCGTGAGGCCGATGCCGCCCGCCCCGCTGACCACGGTCAGCAGGTCCGTCGCCTCGATCTTGATGCCGGTTCCGGCTTCGAGGTCGGAGTTGTCGTTCACCGACGCGTGCGTCTCCATGAAGATCACGTTGACGCTGGACGAGCCGCCGACGGCAAAGCCGCCCGACGCACCGGCGATGCCGGCGGCGAAGCTGGTGACGGCCAACGAGCCGATGACCGGCAGGTCTTCCGAGATCGGCAGCAGTTCGGCATGCGAGGTGACGTTGATCGCGCCCTGCGCTTCAGCGTCGAGATTGATGCCGGTCTGCGCCTTGGTGTTGAGATCGTTGACGATGTTGACGGTGACCGCGATACCCACGCCGCCACCGCCGCTGCCGGTGCTCAAAGCCGCACCGCCGGCCAGGTTCTGCATTTCATTGAGACTGACGGCGCCGATCTCGATATTGCCGGTGTTGGCGTCGAGATCGACATTGTCGCCGACCGATGCCAGCGTGTCGACATCAAGATAGTTGACGCCAACCGAGCCGCCGACCGCGGTGTTTTTCGACACTGCGCCGGAAAGGGCGCGCGCCTGGAACGTGTTCTTTTGTCCATTGCCGGTCGCGGCGCGGACCTCGATCGATCCGGCGGTCAGATCGGCGTTTGAACCGATCATCGCATTGTTGTCCAGCAGCACGATGTTGAGGCCGATCGCCGCGGCAACGCCGGTGTTGGAACTGGTGTTCGTGGACGTCGCTGTGGCCAATGCCCGCGCGTCGGTCGTGCTGATCGCCTCGACCTTCATCGCGCCTGTGCCGGCGATCGTCACATCGCCGGCGATCTGCGCCTGGTTGTCCGCATCGAGGAAGTTGACGGCGATCGTCGCTGCCACATTGGTGCCGCCGGAGCCGTTGCCGCCCTGCGTGCCCTTGCCGGTCTGCGCATTGCTGTTGCTGTCGGCCTGGCCAAGGCTGCTGCCGCCGCTCTGCGAGGGCGTCTTGGTGCCGCCGCTCTGGTTCTTGGCCATCTCGGTCTGGTTGGTCGTCTCCTGATCGGAGCTGGCACTGTCCGTTGTGCCATCGGACTTCTTGGTGGATTGGCCCTTCGAACTCGCCTTGGACTCTGCCTTGGTGTCGAGCATCGAGGTCGCGGTGATCGTCACCGTGCCGACGTTCTGGAAATTGCGGCCGAGGAAAGCGTCGTTGGTGACTTCGCCGATATTCAGCGCGATCGACGCGCCAACGCCGACGCTGCTGCCGGCGGCTTCGCCATCGGCAAGCGTGTGAACCGTACCGGTGTGCGACGCTTGCGCGGCCAAATTGCCCGTCAGCGTGATCGTTGCGCCGCCGCCGGTGCCGATGTGCGCATCCGTGTCG
>NZ_RZQI01001145.1:0-1581 GCF_003998335.1 Mesorhizobium sp. M7A.F.Ca.CA.002.05.1.1
ATATAGACACCGGAGCCGCGCCCGGGCGTGCCCTTGGGAAAGTTGGAGGGACGCAGGAAGCGCTCTTCGCGCGGCGCGAAGGCCAGCGCATCACGCTGGTCCCAGACATGGTTGCCGGTGGTGACGACATCGGCACCGGCCGCGATCGTCTCGCGAAAGATGTCTTCGGTGATGCCGAAGCCGCCGGCGGCGTTCTCGCCGTTGACGATGACGAAATCGAGTTTGAAGTCGGAGATCAGTCCGGGCAGCTGTTCCCACACCGCCGTGCGTCCTGTCTTTCCAACCATGTCACCGAGGAAGAGAAGTCTCATATGATCCCGCACCGAAGGTCAGCGAAAGCTGCATGACGCCAGTGAAGATCATGCGTCCCTTGTACTTATCTACAATTTTGGCGCGAAGCGGCGCAACCCGCTCTCGGTGAGTATTTCCGCAATGACGACGTCATGTTCCTCATCCGGCACCATTGCCACCTCCTGGCAGTCGAAGGCGATGCCGACCAGCCGCGGCGGCTCTCCCTTGTCGATCAGCTTGGCGATGGCGCGGTCGTAATAGCCGGCACCATAGCCGATGCGATGGCCGCGTGCATCGAAAGCGGCAAGCGGCACCAGCATCACAGAGGGGTCGAGCACCTCGGCTTCCTCGTGAGGGCCGACCGTGCCGAAACCCATCTCGACCATCGGCGCGCCGCGCACCAGTTCGCGAAAGACAATGGTGGTCTTGTCGAGAATGGCCGGCAGGCAAAGCCGCGCGCCCTTTTCGCGCAAGGCAAACATCAGCGGCCTGACGTCGACTTCCGAACGCATCGGCCAGAAGCCGGAAACGATCTGGCCCGGCTCGACATGGAGGTGATCGCGCGCCGTCTCCGCCATTTCAAGCGCGACCTCCACTCGCCAGAATTCATCGAGCGCATCGCGGCGTCCGAGGGCCTCACGGCGAAGCTGCTTTTTCAGGTCTTTGAGAGAGGTCATTCAGCCAGGGTAGAAAAGGTCAGATCTGGATGGAGTTTTGGGAGCGACGTTTTCCACCGCAATCATCCACCGAAATGCGGACGCGTGGCAATAAGTGACGATCCACACAACCGGTGGAGAGAGCGATCCCGGGAACCTACAAAGTAGGTGGGCGCCGTATGAGAAAACCCACGGGTCTTCCCAGGGACAGCTCCCTAAGGATCGTTAAGGCCCCGGGGAAAATGTTCTCCTGCCGGGAAGCACAGACCGTCCCGCCCAATATAGGCTGCCGGCCGGCTAAACGCCAGTGAGACGGGCATATGTTTCCATCAGGTTCAAGCCCATTCGTCGCGGCCGGCGCACCCTTGCACAGGGTGAGCCGCGTCCTTACGGTTGCCATGACCAACCGAGGAGCAAGAATGCGTTTCGAAGGCACGGCGGCCTATGTCGCCGACAAGGATCTGATGGTGGCCGTCAACGCGGCGATCGCGCTGGAGCGGCCCTTGCTGGTCAAGGGCGAGCCAGGCACCGGCAAGACGGAGCTGGCCCGCCAGGTGGCGTCAGCACTTGGCCTCGACCTCATCGAATGGCACGTCAAGTCGACGACGCGGGCGCAGCAGGGCCTGTACGAATA
>NZ_RZQI01001146.1:0-1579 GCF_003998335.1 Mesorhizobium sp. M7A.F.Ca.CA.002.05.1.1
ATCGATGCCGGCGCAAAGCTGCCGCCGCAACGCGACCTCGCCTACGACATCGGCACCACCGTCGGCACGGTCGGCCGGGCCTATCAATTGCTGCGCGAGCGTGGGCTGGTGAGCGGCGAAGTCGGGCGTGGAACCTATGTGCTCGGCCAGCGCGCGAAGCCGGATTTTCCGGCTCCGGACGTCGGCGGCGAAGGCACGCGCTATATCGATGCGCCTAAGGGCAAGCTGCGTTTCGACAGCACCGCAGCACCTGATATCGGCCAGGGCGACATTGTCGCCGGTGTCCTGTCGCGCACGGCGCAGGACCATCCGCATGAGATTTCGAGCTACACGCGGGACTTCCCCGACCGATGGTACGAAGCCGGCGCCCGCTGGTTGGCGCGCAATTCGTTTCGTCCGAGTGCCGACACCATCGTTCCCACGCTCGGCACCCATGCGGCGGTGATGGCGGCGATCGCGGCGCTCACCATGCCTGGCGACTATATTGCCTTCGAGCACCTCACCTACTCGCAGATTTCCCGCAGCGCCGGCCTGATCGGCAGGCGCACCGCGCTGGTGGCATCGGACGAGGAAGGCATCGATCCGCAGGATTTCGAGCGCGTCTGCGCGCAAAAGCATCCCAAGATGATCTTCCTGATGCCGACGGCGCAGAATCCGACGCTGGCCACCTTGTCGGCGGCGCGCCGCGAGGCGATCGCCCATGTCGCACGCGAATACAACGTCGTCCTCATCGAGGACGATCTCTATGGCAATCTGACCGATGATCCGACACCATTGCTGGCCGAGTATGCGCCTGAACGCACCATCGTCGCGGGCGGCCTGTCGAAGTCGGTCGCAGCCGGTGTGCGCGGCGGCTGGCTTTCCTGCCCGCCCGCCTACCGCCACCGCATCCGTGTCGCCCACAAGATGATGACCGGCGGCATGCCCTTCCTGCTGGCGGAGGTGAATACAAGGCTGGTGCTGTCAGGTCAGGCGGATGAGATACGCAAGCGCAGCATCGCCGAAATCGGCGCCCGCATCGCCATCGTGCGCGAGACTTTGGCCGGCTTCGCGTTCAAGTCGCATGACAGGGTGCCCTTTGTCTGGCTGACCCTGCCCGACCCCTGGCTTTCCGGCACCTTCAAGAACGCCTGCCTGGAGCACGGCGTGCTGATCGACGACGAGGACGAATTCAAGGCCGGCCGTTCCGAGCAGGTTTTCCATGGTGTCCGCTTTGGCGTTTCGCAGCCGAGACAGCGCGGGGATATCGCTGAAGGCGTCGCGGCGATCCGGCGACTTCTCGATGAAGGCCGCGCCGGCTACGACAGCTTCTCCTGACACTGCGTGGCTTTGTCCGGTTTTCCGTCGTTTTTCGTCAATCCATGGGTGTATCGGTCGCAAGGCTTGCGATAAGACGGGACTCAAAATCCCAACGTCCCGGATATAAATCGCCGCCCATGACCATTTCCAATTCCGTGCCGATCACCCCCGAGCTCATTGCCTCACACGGGCTCAAGCCCGACGAGTATCAGCGCATCCTCGATCTTGTCGGGCGCGAGCCGAGCTTCACCGAACTCGGCATCTTCTCGGCGATGTGGAA
>NZ_RZQI01001147.1:0-1578 GCF_003998335.1 Mesorhizobium sp. M7A.F.Ca.CA.002.05.1.1
ATCAATGGGCGCGGCGATCGCTTGCGCGAAGCGATGAACGTCTCCCTTGAAAGGCATGGCGTCGAGGGCATCGTCATAGGGCGTGGGTCGTTGATGAACCTGCATTTCGTCAGGGGGCCGGTGGACACTCCGGCGCGGCTCGACGATGCCGATCCTTCGGTGATTGCGCTTTGGCATATCGAAATGCTGTTGCGAGGGTACTACGTGACGCCGCGCGGCATGCTGGCGTTGTCACTGCCATTTGGCGACACCGAACTCGACGGCTTCGCCGGCGCATTCGACGATTTCCTGTCGAGCAACCTCAAAATACTGCCGCGCCGGACAAACTGATGCTTGATCGCAAGAATGCCAGTGCCGGCTCAGCCGCGCAAAAGACAGCTCATGTTCGTGTCCATACGGGCTTGAAGGAAGCACTGATGAACGGTGACTTCCTGCCCGGCCAAAGACTGGTCGTGCGACAGCTTGCCGAACAGTACCGGACCAGCGCCATGCCGGTGCGCGAGGCCTTGCGGCAACTCGTCAGCGACGAGGCAATGTTCGACCACCCAAATCGGGGCGTCATCGTCCCCGAGGCCACGGTGGCGCGTATTTCGGATCTGGTGCGTGTGCGCTGCAGCGTCGAAGGAACGGCGGCCGAGTGGGCCGCGACGACCATCACGCCCGAAGAACTCGATGAATTGGCGAAGCTGAACGGGCTGATGCGCGAATGCGTCGAGAGCAATGTCATGGCTAGCTATCTCGGCTTGAACAGGCGCTTCCATTTCACGATGTACCATGCCGCGCGGTCACCTCTCATCCAGCAAATCATCGAGAAATTGTGGCTGCAAGCAGGACCGTTCTTGAACATCGTCCGCTCGGACGTGACCTACGGCCTGGGCCTTGACCATCATGACGAAATGCTCGCGGCGCTGCGTCGCGCCGATGGCGCGGCTGCGCGCAAGGCGCTGGTGGCCGACCTGCGCGAGGCCGCCGACATCATTCTTCGCGCCGCCGCGGCGGCTGAGGCTCAGCCTGCGCGCAAACGCCCGGCTTCGGCACGCCGTGATCCCAAGGCGCAGGCGCGGTGATGGGCGGATCCCCGCGTGGCCCGGTTCATGTCGAGTTTCGTGGCGTCAGCAAGCGCTACGGGCAGACGGTCCAGGCGGTGCGTCAGCTCGACCTGGAAATCATGCGCGGCGAATTCCTGACGCTGCTGGGGCCTTCCGGGTCTGGCAAGACGACGGCGTTGATGATGCTTGCGGGGTTCGAAGATACGACCGAGGGCGAAATCCTCATTGACGGTCAGCGCATCGACAACGTTCCCGCCAATCGTCGCGGCATCGGCATGGTGTTCCAGAACTACGCGCTTTTCCCGCACATGACGGTCGCCGAAAACCTGGCTTTCCCGCTCGAGGTCCGCAAACTTGGCCGCGACGAGGTGACGCGACGTGTCAGGAACGTTCTCGACATGGTCCAGTTGCCCGAATTCGGCAACCGGCGTCCGGCGCAGCTTTCGGGTGGCCAGCAACAACGCGTCGCGGTTGCCCGCGCCCTGATCTTCGAACCAAATCTTGTCCTGATGGACGAACCGCTCGGCGC
>NZ_RZQI01001148.1:0-1578 GCF_003998335.1 Mesorhizobium sp. M7A.F.Ca.CA.002.05.1.1
AGCCAAGGTCGACCACAGCGCCGTGATGGAGTGATGTTTTGGTCGAGGGCCTTTTGTTGAAGCAAGTTTCGAATGCGTCACCGTCGACAAAATGGAAATACAACGTATGGCGACGTCGTCGGCTGTCCCGTTGCACGTGATGCTAGGTTGCCCAAGTATCCAGCTGATTGAGGACGGCAATCGCCGGATACGATTTCCTGCCGGGATAACTTTGGCGGTAGTAGGCATTCCAATAGCTTGTCGCCTTAGCGCGTATTGCACGCATTACCTGCCGGTTCTGCCGGACGAAACTGGCGTAAGCTGTCTGATCGAAATACGGCATCGCCAAATGGATATCGTCGAGAATTTCGACGACGTACTCGCCTAAGAGAAGAACGATGAATGGAATCGTCCAAGGCTCGTTCAGCGGAAGGATAATTTTGGCTGATTTTTGCCTCAGATAACCGTCTGTCGAACGTGTCAGCAAGCACTGCGACCCCGGCGAAAAGCTAGCGAAATCGACAGCTACGGTCGGCAGAAAATGCAACCGATAGGGAATGTAGATGCTGATCCCATCAGATGTGAGATGCCTCGAGGTTGTTCGGTAAGTGTCGTCGACGATGGGAGTCAATTCCTCAGCAGCTATATCGCCAAGCGCTCCAACTCCGAAAGCTGACTTTGCGGCATTTGGGAAAGGCTTGCGTTGGGTAAACCAATCCACGTCGTGTTCCTAACAAGGCTACGAAATCGATATGCAGTCAGTATGTCACATCTGCGGGCGCTAGGTGAGCGTTGTCTCTCTACCCCTCAACCGCGTTGGCAGTCGCATCGCGACGCCACATTCCGGTGCGCGGCGGTCCGTGCCAGCTTACGGCTAACCGGCATCTCGGCTACCCCTGCAAGCGCTCCGTTCAGGTATTTGTCCTCTACGGTCTTCGGTCCATGAACCAAAAGAAACCGGGTCCTGTGAGGGACAGGACCCCGGCCGATGCCGATACGACTTCCCAAGAAACATGGCACCTCGTCATGAGGTGGGGATGGCAGGCCCGAGAAAGCCCCAACGGACCTGCCTTGATCCCCTTTGCCGAAAGCCGTTACTTCGGCAACAGCACCTTGTTGACGACATGGATGACGCCGTTCGACTGGTTGACGTCGGCGATCGTCACTCGCGCCTCGCCGCCTGACTCATCCATGATGTAGAGCTTGCCCTTCTTGACTTCAGCGGTCAGCGTGTCACCGGAGACGGTTTTCATCTCGTACTTGCCGCCCATCGCTTTGGCCTTCTTCATCATTTCGGCGCCCGAAATCTTGCCTGCCACGACATGCGCGGTCAGCACCTTGGTGAGCTTGCCCTTGTTCTCCGGCTTCAGCAGCGTGTCGACGGTGCCCTTGGGCAGTTTCGCAAACGCCGCGTTGGTCGGGGCGAAGACTGTGAACGGGCCAGCACCCTGCAGCGTGTCGACCAGGCCGGCGGCCTTGACCGCGGCGACCAGCGTCGTGTGGTCCTTCGAATTGACGGCGTTCTCGACGATGTTCTTGGTGGTGTACATCGGCGCGCCGCCGACATTCGGGTTTTTGGCATAGGCGGGAGGGGCAATC
>NZ_RZQI01001149.1:0-1577 GCF_003998335.1 Mesorhizobium sp. M7A.F.Ca.CA.002.05.1.1
ACACCAAGCTCACCCGATACAAGCCGGGTTCGGAGTGGGGCTGGGAGCTGGAAGCTGCCGAATCCGTCGAGCAGATCGATCCGACGCACATCCGCTTCCGCCTGAAGAAGGGCATCAACTTCACTGGCGACTTCGGCGAAATGACAACTGAGGACGTAAAGTTCTCGTTTGAGCGCGTTATCCAGCACAACTCTCCGGTCAAGGGTGACTGGGGTCCGCTCGACCGCGTCGACATCGAGGACGACCATACTGGCGTCATCGTGCTCAAGACCCCGTTCGTGCCGCTCTGGAACATCACGCTGCCCTATGGTTGCGGCCACATCGTCTCGAAAAAAGCGGTGACGAAGGCAGTTGCCGACGGCGGCGATTTCGGCATGAAGCCGCCCTGCTTTTCAGGTCCGTACATGCTGTCGGACTGGAAGCCGAACCAACTCGTCCTGTTGACCCGCAATCCCGAATGGAAGGGTCCGAAGCCGGGCTTCGACGAAATCCATATCCTGCCGATGAGCGACATCAAGACCGCTGAGCGCGCCTATCAGGCCGGCGACATCGACTTCACTGATTTCAGCCTCGATTCGCTGGCCACGTTGAAGGGCAGCCCGCCCGAGAACACCAAGATCGAGGAGAAACCCTCGCTCTATTACGTCTATATCGGCATGAATTCGGATCACCCGAAGCTGAAGGATGTCAATGTCCGCAAGGCAATCCAATGGGCGATCAACGTGCCGCAGATCATGGATGCGGCCTATTCGGGCCAGGCGCAGGTCGCCACCGGCCTCATTGCTCCGGGTCTGGTCGGGCATCGGGAAAAGGCACTGGTACCGCCGGAAGGCGATCTCGAAAAAGCCAAGGAGTATCTCGCCAAGGCCGGCATCACCGAACTCAGCCTCACCATTGATGCGCTCAACGTGACCACCTTTTCAACGATCGCGGAAATGGTCCAGGCGCAGTTGTCGCAGATCGGCATCACGGTCGAGGTCAATGTTCAGGATTCCGGCTCTTTCTGGACCATAGGCATGGAATCGGAAGGCGAGCGCTGGAAGGACATGCAGCTGATCGTGCAGCGCTTCTCGATGGTGCCGGATCCCTACTACGCCACCACCTTCTTCGTGCGAGACCAGGTGGGGGTCTGGAACTGGGAGCGCTTCCGCAGCGAACGCTTCGACGAACTCAACGCCAAGGCGGTGACCGTCGAAGACCCGCAGGAACGGGCCAAGATGTATTATGAGATGCAGGACATCATGGAGGATTCCGGCTCCTACCGCTTCCTCACCCATGAGGGATCGCCCATCATGTATCGGACGACCGAGCTCGAGGCCGACACGCGCCCCGACGGGCGGCCGCTCTATCTCGGTTTCGAGCCGAAATCGGCATAGCGCGGCGATCGCCGGGAAGGGCTGGATCAGGATATGTGGCTATACCTTGCCAAGCGTACCGCCCTGGCGGCCGCGATCATCGTGGTCGCAGTGACGCTGCTGTTGCTGATGATCCAGGCCGTTCCGGGCGATCCCGCAGCCGTCCTGCTCGGGGCGCGTGCGACGCCTGAGCTGAAAGCCCAGTTGCATGAGCAGATGGGC